>CAYUER010000005.1:30914-46730 GCA_964443785.1 uncultured Gammaproteobacteria bacterium | reverse complement strand
AATAAATTTTTACGGGAGAAGCTCGCTATCCAAGGTCTCAATGACAAAGAAATCAATGATTTTGTAGAATTTTGGCTACCACGCATGCAGAGTGATCCCTACTATTTTGTGACCTTTGTACCCCAGGCGGAGTTTGATCAGATGGCCCCACTGACTGTCTTGCCAAAACCAGATAGTGTGATTCGTGTTTTTATGGATTTCAAAGCCCTCGATAAACCCATGCCAGTAAAAGAACAAAAATTAAGTACGCCGAAGCGTACTGGCTTTACAGTGGTAGAGTGGGGTGGAGAATTAAAGAAATAATCAATGACTGAAAAGAGACAAAAATTATTAGTCACCTCTATTTTAATTTTGCTGCTTGCTCTAGCTGTGCAAGCAGCCCTTAGTTTTTCGCTGTTAAGCAAAGAAACTGAGCAATATACACAAACAGATTCAGCTAAAATAAATGCCGAGGAAAATTTTGTCACCCACCAATCATTTTATACCACGGCCGATTTTTATGACGAAGCTTATCAGCAGGCGGCTAGTGATTTTGGCTATCGTGACAAAGTCCGTGTAGGCATTTTACCGCATCATTTGATCGTCAAAGGCAAGATTGCTACTTTTTTTGAAGGCTTGAAAAAACAGGATATCAAGACCATAGTATTAGTCGGTCCCAATCATTTTGAACGGGGAGATAGTAAAATATTGATTTCTCAAGCATTATGGCAGACACCTTACGGGGATATTTTGCCAGATAGGGAGCTAGCACAAAATTTAGCCAAGCAAAAAGGAGTTAAGATTGATGAAGAGCCTTTTGCTGGGGAGCATGCTATCTCTGGCTTGGTCCCGTTTATCAAAAAAAGTTTGCCAGAGGCAAAATTGGTATCAGTGATTTTAAAAAGTGCCACCACCCCAGAAGAAGCAAAAATTTTAGCAGCCAATATTCAAAGTAATAGCCATAACAATACCTTAGTCTTGGCCAGTGTTGATTTCTCACACTACCTGCCGGCGCAGGTAGCTGATTTTCATGATGAAAAAAGTCGGGCAACGATTGAAAATTTGGATACCACTGGTGTCTGGAATTTAGAAGTAGATTCTCAAGCTTCTTTAGCTGTGGCTTTGCATTATGCTTTAGGCACAAAGTTTGAGCAGGCGAATATTTTATGGCAAACCAATTCTAGTCGTTTGGTGGGTCAGCTTGATATTCCAGGTACTAGTCATCAATTTTATTATTTTAGTAAGGGTGAGAAAAAAAATAATCAGCTAGTAAATTTTTTATTTTTTGGTGACATCATGCTCGATCGCAATGTTGGCACCAAGATTGCTAAAAATGGCTTGAGTCCACTACTTGAAAATTTAGCGGGCCAAGAAAATAGATTTTTTCGGGGCAGTGATATAGTGATGGCCAATCTTGAGGGAGCAGTGACTGACGGGGGTGAGCATTACGCACCAGAGGCGGGTAATGATTTTGCTTTTAGCTCCGAAGTGGTAGCAGAGCTCAAAAAGTATAATTTTAATTTTTTTAATATAGCCAACAATCATTTGACTGACCAAGGCGCTAGTGGCGTCAAAGAAACTAGGGCTAATTTAAAAAAACTTGGTTTCAATTTTTCTGGTTGTGCTGATGCCGAAGTAGGGGAGTGCACTGGTAAAGTCGTAGAAATCAATGGTTTGAAAGTAGCTATGCTCGGGCTTAGTATGGTTTATCACAATTTTGATCTGACAGAAGCTCAAAAAATAGTAGCCGAGTTTAAAAAGCAAACTGACTTGGTGATCGTCAATATCCATTGGGGCACAGAATACGAACATGAATATAATACGACACAAAGTATAAACGCCCACGCCCTAGTAGATAGCGGCGCTGATGTCATCATCGGGCATCATCCGCATGTAGTACAGGGTTTAGAAATTTATAAAAACAAACCTATTTTTTACTCTTTGGGCAATTTTATCTTTGATCAATATTTTTCCCCTGACACCCAAACTGGTTTGAGCTTGGGCGTGAGTATCGATGCCAAGACCAAAAAAGGATCAGTTTATTTGTTTCCTTTGTATAGCGAAGCTTCCAAAGTTATTTTGTATTCCGAGCAAGATAAGGTAAAATTTTTACAAAAATTTGTTGATTGGTCTACTGTCGATAGTGAAAAATCCAAAGAAATTTTGAATGGCAAGATAAGTTTTTAGTATTTATAGCGGCAGAAATAATTTTATGCGTATAGCGATTATTGGTGGCGGTGCGGCTGGTATGATGGCTGCTGCTACTATAAATGAAAATCACCCTGAGGCGGAAGTTTTTTTGCTAGAAAAAAATAATTCTTTGGGTAAAAAAGTGATCATCTCTGGTGGCGGTCGCTGCAATGTGACTACCGGCATCGAAGATATCAAAACTGTTTTATCAAAATATCCACGGGGTGGAAAATTTTTGAATTCAGCTATGCATGTCTTTTCGCCACAGGCTGTCCAAGATTGGTTTGTCAGTCACGGCGTGCCTTTAAAATGTGAGGCGGATAATAGAGTTTTTCCAGTTTCCAATAATGGTCAAGATGTAGTCAGAGTTTTTGAAAATATTTTTAAAAAACATAAAACCAAAGTATTATTTCAGCACGCTGTCCAAAAAATACAAAAACAAGATAATTATTTTATTATTCATTCTCAAAATAAAGCAGATTTAAAAGTTGATAAAGTTATCCTGACTTTGGGTGGTCAAGCCTATCGTCAGACTGGCTCGACTGGCGATGGCTATCAGCTAGCGGAGGTTTTGGGGCATCATACTAGCAGACTAGCGCCATCTTTGAGCTCTTTGGTCACTAGCGAATCTTGGCCTCAGGAATTATCAGGCTTGTCTTTTGCTAAGGTGAAAATCATACACAGTAGTAATAAAAAAATAATTGCTCAAGGACCATTAATTTTTACTCATTGGGGTATTAGCGGTCCAGTAGTTTTTGCTTTTTCTGCTTTGGTAGCTTTTGAAGATTTTCAGGAGCTGAGGCCTTTGGCAATATTGATTGATGTATTGCCAGATTTATCGTCAGACCAGATCTTGATGCAATTCAAAAATTATATCAACACTAATCCTAAAAAATTATTCAAAAATACTTTACAATTGTTGATACCATTGTCTTTGGCTAAAATTTTGTTGGAACAATCTGGCATCAATGCGGCGGCAAAAAATAATGAAATTAGCAAAGTAGCTTTGAGACAGATAACAGAATTGCTCAAAAATTTATCATTGACAATTATCGCTCGTCGAGCTGGTGATGAATTTGTGACTGCTGGCGGTATATCTTTGGCGGAAGTAGATCCTAGTACCATGCAGTCAAAAGTTTGTCCCAATTTATACTTTGCTGGCGAGATTTTGGATATCGATGGTTTTACGGGTGGCTTTAATTTACAAGCTGCTTGGGCTACTGGTCGTTTGGCTGGCCTCAAGATTGTTGGCTAGAAAATTCTTTTTTTGATTTGATTTAGACTAAAAATATTCTTTTTTGTCTAGCTATTGATTTTTTTAAAAAAATATGTTATAGTTATAACTTATTAAATAATTAAACATAAATAATGGGTAATTTTAACAGAGATAATAGAAGGTCAGGCGGTGGTTTTAAGCGCGGATTTGACAGAAATCAGTCATTTGGCGGCAATCGTCGTGTTGGTGCTCGTGATGGTGCTAGATCTAGTATGCACCAAGCTACTTGCAGTGAATGTGGTCAGGATTGCGAAATTCCTTTTAAGCCAAGTAATGGTCGACCAGTTTTTTGTAGTAAATGCTTTGAAAAACAAAATGGCGGTTCTAGACAAAGTAATTTTGGTAGCGATAGACCAAATCGTTTTGGTTTTGATGATAAAAAAACCTATCAAGCAGTTTGTGATAAATGTGGTCAAGATTGCCAATTGCCCTTTAGACCAACAGCTGGTAAGCCAGTTTTTTGTGATAATTGTTTTGGCAAAGGTGCTCATGACAAAGGATTTAAGAATAATAATGACAGCGCCAATTCTACTGAGGTGATCAAAGAGATCAAAATGTTGAATAACAAAATAGATCAATTGATTAAAATATTGACTCCTAATGCTCCAGTAGAAAAAGTGGCTAAATCAGCCAAAGCTGAAAAAAAAGTTGAAACTACACCAGAAGTCAAGCCATTAGCTAAAGAAAAAACTAAAACTAAAGTAACAGTAAAAAAAGTATCAGCTAAAAAGAAAAAATAAATAAAAAGCCTGCCCGCCATCGCTACGCTCAGGCGTAGCGGGCGGGAAAAAATAATATTTTTTTAATCTAATATAAAAAAATCGGTCCCTCTGGGCCGGTTTTTTTGCTTATATCAAAAAATACCAGAAAATGCTAAAATAAATCATATGAAATTAATATTATTTATTTTAATATTCGCTGGGCTGGTTTATGGCTTTGTTTATATGAACAACCAAGGTAGTTTTTATACTTATAACAACTACTTAAATGATTTGGTCAAAAATAAACCACGCTTGGCCTGCAGTGATGATGCTGAGTGTCACATCACCGCTCCGGATTGTACGCCTTGTGCTTGCGGGGTGGTAGCTAATATTACTTGGAAACCTTATTGTCCTTTCAAGAAACCTAGTGGCATTTCCTGTGCTCCTTGTCCCTACATTGATAAGAGTGCAGTAAAATGTATTGATACAGTCTGTAAAATAGTGAGCGAATAATTTTATGAAAGCAAAATTAGTGGTGGTCAATGATTATTTTCAGAAAAATTATCGTTATTATTTGACTGAGGCTGTGGGTAAAAATTTTCACCCAGACTTTCAGCCAGATTTGACTCCAGTGCAAATGTTAGCCTTGGGAGTCTTTGGTGGTAAGTATATGACCGATTGTAAAAAGGAATTTCCCAAAAGTTGGTTTAAAAAAGCCAAACTAGCCAAAGACAAAAAAGATCCACAATTAAATTATTTCAAAGTAAACGCTAGCCAATCACTGGCAGAATGGCGCAAGAAAGGTTGGATTTACAAAGATGATCCTAGAGGTTGGTTCCAGTGGTATTGTCGCTATTATATGGGTCGACGCATCCCAAGGGAAGATTTGCGTCAAATCAAGCGTTGGAAAAATGTCAGGCGTCATATTTTTCAGATAGTCAGACATTGTCGTCAGGGTGATGTCGCTTGTCGACCTCGTCAGCGTCAAGCCCTTTTGCACTGGGCTTATGATACGCGTAAATTATAATTTTTATCTTGCTGTAAAATATGTTATACTTAAATATAATTTTTATATTAAATATTCATCAATAATATGCAATTAGAAAATAAAATAGCTATTGTCACTGGTGCTTCTTCTGGTATTGGCTTGGCAATCGCTGCAAAATTTTTGAGTGAAGGAGCTAAGGTAGTATTATCTGATGTCAATGACGGACCAAGTGATTTGCTGCAAAAATATAGTGAACAAGCTATTTTTATCAAGTGTGATGTGTCTAACTCAGCTGAAGTAGATGCCTTAGTCAAATCAAGTGTTGATAAATTTGGTCGTCTTGATATTATGGTCAATAATGCTGGTATTGCTACCAATGGTAATGCCAATGACACCACTGATGAGGTCTGGCACAAAACTATTGAAGTTAATCTATCTGGTGTTTTTTATGGTTTGCGGGCAGCGACCACAGCTATGTTGCAGCAAAAAAGTGTTGGTAGTATTATAAATATAGCCTCCATTGCTGGTGTAGTTGGTTTTGCTGGCTCTTTGGCTTATTGTGCTTCCAAGGGTGGTATTGTCCAATTGACGAGATCAGCAGCCGTGGGCTTGGCCAAAGATAAAATCAGAGTAAATGCCATAGCTCCAGGAGTGATCGATACCAATATGACCAAGCCTTATTTGGCTGATCCGGGCTTTCAACAGTTGATGGCCAATATGACTCCCATGGGCCACGCGGGTGAGCCAAATGATATTGCGGAATTAGCTTTGTATTTAGCTAGTGATGGTTCTCGCTACATGACTGGTCAGATTGTAGTTGTAGATGGTGGTTGGACAGCTCAATAATTTATTTTTTTACCTATTTAATTAGTTTTTATTAATCATTAAATAAAAAATATATGAAAAAATTTTTGTTTATTATGACTTTGCTGGCTTTTACTTTTAGTTTAGCTCATATTGTTTTTGCAGCTAATACATCAGAAAAAGAAAAAGCCATGGCAACATTTCGTCTGGGAACTAGCACCCCGACCACTACTCCTGGATATCCAGCAGTTTGCTTGCAAAATGCTGTAGCTGCCAGAGAAGATGCTATCATGACTGCTTATAATACGCGTACCACTGCTATCAATGTGGCCATGCAGACTCGTAAAACAGCTCTAGTGTCAGCTTGGGGTATAGCCGATCAAAAATTACGTAATCAAGCTCGCAAAGCTGCCTGGGATAATTATAATAAAACTCGCAAAGCTGCTCGCTTGACTTATAATGCTACTAATAAAAGTACTTGGAAAACATTTCATGCTGCTGCCAAGGCTTGTGGCGTCAAGAGCACTGGTATAGAGCCAGAAAACATGGACCAATCAACAAGTGATTAGTAGTTTATAATAATTTTTTAAATTTTTGTTATGTCAGAAGGTGAGTATAAGTATGCTTTTGATGCGGATATGGATTCACCCCGTAGACGATTAGAAGAAGCCAGAAATGAAGAAATCAATAGATTGTTGGGCGAGCGTCAAAAATTATTTGCGGAGCTCCAACAAAAATTATTAGACAGCAAGGACCTGGATAGTGAAAAGAGAGAAGAGAAAATTAAAAATGATCCGGGTATTTTGGCTATTAACCAAAGATTATTAGAGCTAACTGACTCTAGAGGTGCCGTCAGATTTGCCAAGGAAAAAGAGCAAGAGAGAGCAATGGCAGCGGTGGCGGCGCAAGATGCTGCTAGCATCAAAGAAATTATCAGTGATGTAAGCAGCGGTAGGGCAGCAGACGAAATTGTGCCAATTGGTGAGAGTGGTGAACACCACGCTGAAAAACATGATGATAGTTTGTTGTTGAATCTTGAAAAAAGAAATCAGGAGATCTGGGATAAATTTTTAAGCACTGATTTTGAGCCCAATGTCGATGGCATGAGAATGAAATTTAAGCTCATGCGGGAAAGCATTGACGAGTATGTTTTTGATCTAGGTGGGTGTCTAGCTTATTTGAGTAATAAAAGAAAAGATTATTATAATAGACAGATAACAGATTTGAACAATAGAATTGGTGATTTGTTGGCTGCTAGATTGCCCAATGCCAGCTATCAACAATTAGAAAAAATTAGCCGAGAGGCTTTTGTTTTATTTGAAGATTATAAAAATTTGCATTATTCGGCTGTGCAAGAGGCCTTGAGGGTGATTAGCTAATTTTTAGGATTTGACTATATAAAACCGCTCTAAATAATAGAGTGGTTTTTAGTTCTTGACATATTTTGTATATTATGTTAGACTTTGGCCTTAGTTATGTCTTTTGTCCTTTGTCGAGTTGGGGCCCTGCATTCATTGTTGCAGGCTTCGCCTTTGGTCGCTTGGGTTCTCTGGCGGGTACCCAACTACTAAAGCGATAGTCATTGCGCTTGGTTGTCGGGGCCCCGTCCTTTACCATGAACGACTTCTACAGTCGTTCCTGACTGATACCGAGTCAGCGGGTTCTGCCCACCGTAAACGGAGAAGCAAGCGACTATAAATGGTCACTGATTAAGGTAAGGACATCACCATTGTCCTAAAAAACATTGGGTTGGCCACTGTTCGTCAGTGGACTAGGCGGTACACCTAGGGTGTCCGAAGCTGGACCTGAAGTCGTGCGACTGCTTCAAGTCGCGATATTGTGCCACGGGGGAGGTGCTCCAAGAGTGCCTCCCCCTTTTCTTTTTGGGTTTTTCATTAGTGTCAAAATATGTTAAAATTTATCTTGTTAAATGCCGTGACTATTTAACATGGTAAATTTATGCCTCCAAGCGACTTAATAGAAAAATTAAAACAAGCTAATTTATTGGGGCGCGGTGGTGCCGCTTTTCCTACTCATTTGAAGTGGCAGATGGTCCTCGAAGCTCCGGGAGCTAAAAAATATATTGTAGCCAATGGTTCAGAAGGTGAGCCAAATGTGCACAAAGATTATTTTATTTTACAGCATCATCCTAAAGTTTTGGTAGATGGCCTGCAAAAAGCCTTGGCTACTATCCCTGGTAGTGAAGGCATTATTTATTTGAATAAAAAATATTTTCGTCGCTTTAAAAAACCTCTAGAAAAAATAATTGCTAAAAGTCCGATTACAGTTTTTGAAGAAAAGGGAAGATATTTGTCAGGCGAAGAGACAGTCTTGTGTGAAGAAATAGAGGGTAAGCTTGCTAGGCCGCGTTTGCGCCCGCCTTTTCCTGGTCAAAAAGGCATCCATGGCTATCCGACTTTGATCAATAATATTGAAACCTTTTATTATGTTTCTAAAATTGCTCACGATGATTATGAAGCCAAAAGATTTTACACTATCAGTGGTGATGTCAAAAAATCTGGTGTTTATGAGCTGGCTTTGGATTTGAGTATTCGGGAGGTTTTAGAAAAAACTGGCTCTTGGCCCAAAAAAGATTTTTTTGTCCAAGCTGGTGGTGGAGCAAGTGGAGAGATTTTTTTGAGCACTGAGCTTGATCGTCCAGTTGGCGGATCTGGTGCCATCATAGTTTATGATAAGCAAAAAACTGATCCTTATTTATTACTTTATCGCTGGGCTCAGTTTTTTATGGAATCAAATTGTGATAAATGTACTCCTTGTCGTGAGGGGGTCTACCGTCTAGCTGAGATGGTGCACAAGCGCACAATCGATCAAAAAATTATGAATGATTTATTTTTGGCTATGGAGACTAGTAGTTTTTGTGCTTTGGGTAAGAGTGTGCCGACACCATTTCGTAGCTTAATCTATAAAATAATTAGCCCAGAAAAAAATGGCTAAAAAAATAGAAATAAAAATCAATAATAAAAAGATAATAGCCGAAGATGGTCAGACAGTTTTGCAAGCAGCCGAGGCTAATGGTATTTATATACCTACTCTTTGCTCGCATCCTGATTTGGATCCCAAACCCAATTGTCGTATTTGTTTGGTAGCGGTCAATAATCAAAAAGGTTTGCAGACTTCTTGTAGTACTTATGTCAGTCCAGGCATGGAAATAACGACAGAATCTGAGGAGATAAATAAAGCTCGAAAAGTCAATTTAGAATTGATTTTTGCGCAGCACCGTGAGGAGTGCAGTGACTGCGTCTATATGTACAAATGTCAGATCAAAGATTTGGCTAAAAAATTTCACTCTACCATCACTCGTTTTCCTGATCGTAAAAATAAGTTTCCTGTTTATGAATTTGGCCCAGCTTTACAATTTGATAGCTCCAAGTGTATTGACTGTGGTAATTGTGTCGAGATTTGTCACAAGCAGGGGGTCAATTTTTTGACCTACGAAGAAGATAATACTTTTTTCAATGTCGTTCCCACCAAAGACAAAAATATCGATTGTATTTATTGTGGACAATGTTTAGTCCATTGTCCAGTTGGTGCTTTTGAGGGGGCTGGCGAGTTTGAGGGCGTAGAAAAACCATTGGTTGATAAAAATAAAATAGTTGTTTTTCAATTTGCTCCCAGTGTGCGTGTCAGTATTGGCGAAGAGTTTGGTCTCGAGCCTGGCGCTATAGTCACTGAGCAGCTATCAGCAGCTTTGAAGATGTTAGGTGCCGATTATGTTTTTGATGTAGCAGTTGGATCGGATGTGACTACCATAGAGGAGGCCAAGGAGTTTATCGAGCGAGTAGAAAATAAAGGCACGCTACCGATGTTTACCTCTTGCTGTCCTTCTTGGGTAAAATATGTAGAGTTTTTTTATCCCGAATATATTCCCAATCTGACGACAGTGCGTTCACCGCAGATCAATCTCGGCGGTTTGATCAAAACTTATTGGGCAGAAAGTAAAAAGATTGATCCCAAAAATATTGTAGTAGTTTCGGTCATGCCTTGTGTATCCAAAAAATGGGAAATGGAAAGGCCGGAGCTCAAAATAAATGGTTGGAAACCAGTTGATTATGTTTTGACTACCCGAGAGTTGGCTTATTTATTGAAAAAGCATAAAATCGATTTACCAAATTTGAAGCCCAAGCCTTTGGATGATCCTTTGGGTAGGCCCACTGGCTCTGGTGTCATCTATGGTGCTGTCGGTGGAGTGATGGAGTCAGCCTTGCGCACAGTTTATTTTCAATTGACTGGCAAGAAACTACCAAATATTTGCTGGCAAAGCTCCACTGATATACCGGGCTTGAGAGAGGCGACTTTAAAAATAAAAGGTGCAGAATACAAAGTGGCTTATGTGGGTGGTTCTGGTTCGGCCGAAAAATTATTGCAAAAAATTAAAAAAAATAAATTGCATTATGACTATATAGAAGTGATGGCTTGTCCAGGTGGCTGTATTGGCGGTGGTGGTCAGCCAGTGCCAACCAATCAGCAGATCAGAGCAAAAAGAGCCAAGAGTTTATTCAATATTGATATTGCTTCCCAGCTAAAAGCTGCTCAAGATAGCCCAGAGATGAAAAAACTTTATGAAGAATATTTTAATAATAAAAAAATAATTCATAAAATTTGTCATACGCATTTTAATAAAACTACTAAACAAGTAAAAGTATAAATATGGAAGAAGCTAAAGTAGAGGTCATAGCTGATAAAAAAATAAACACCATGATTCAATTTGGCTCTATGGTGCTTTTGGCTATTTTATTTCCTTTGTTTCCTTTGCAGCAGATCACGGGCCCCTTGGTCAATGCTTTGCTTTTTATTGCGGTGGTTATCTTGGGTGTGCGCAATGCTTTGATTATTTGTTTTTTGCCTAGCATCATGTCAGTCAGCGTTGGCATCTTGCCAGCTGTGATGTTGCCGATGATTCCGGTGATTATTTTGGGTAATATTTTATTGGTTTTATTGTTCAATTATTTTTATCAAAAAAATTTTTGGTTGGGAGTAGTGATTGCCAGTTTTGTAAAATTTGTTTTTATTTATTCACTAGCAACTTTACTAGCTTCAGAGTTTATCAAGAGTCCAATTTTTGCTAAAGTAGTTGGTCTATCGATGGGCTATTTTCAATTAATTACTGCTTTACTGGGTGGTATTATTGCTTGGGTGTTTTTGAAGTTTATCAAACGTATTTAAAATGCCGAAACCTAAATTATTAATATTATTTACCGTCTTAATTGACGTGATTGGACTGGGTATCATCATCCCGGTCCTGCCTTTTTATGTTAGCTCTTTTGGTGTATCTCCCTTGCTGATTACCTCATTGATTGCTGTCTATGCCTTTTGTTCTTTTTTTAGCAATCCAGTGCTGGGCGCTATTTCTGATCGTTATGGTCGTAAGCCAGTTTTATTTTTGTCTTTGCTTTCTACCTCGATTGGTTGGTTTATTTTTGCTTCGGCACATAATGTTTTCCAATTATATTTAGGTCGTATTATCGATGGTTTGGCAGCTGGCAATATCTCCACTTCCCAAAGTTATCTGGTGGATATTGCTAAAGACGAAAAAGAAAGAACGACCAATTTAGGATATATCGGTGCCCTGTTTGGCTTGGGTTTTGTGATTGGCCCATTTATCGGTGGTATTTTGAGTGCTATTTCACACAATGCGCCGTTTTTATTTGTCGGATTTTTAGCCTTGGTCAATGCCATTGTCACTTGGAAATATTTACCAGAATCTCATACCAATAGATCTAAAACAGAAAAAATAAGCATCAATCCCTTTGCGCCATTAAAAAGAGCAGCTCAAAACAAACCATTGTGGCCATCTTTCGCAGCTTGGTGTTTTTTTGGAGCGGCTGCTTTTGGCATGCAATCTATTTTATCAATTTATTTTAAAGAAGTTTTGAATTTTAGTTCTTTTTTGAGTGGCATGGCCATTACTTTGGTGGGAGTAGTATTGGTTTTGAATCAGGGTTTTGCTCTCAAACATTTTTGGTTAAAAAAATTTAAACTACATCAGCTAGAATTATGGCTTTTGCTTTTGTGCGTTTTGGGATTTGTAGCTATGGGTTCATGGTTTCCTGTGATTTTTTTCTTAGGTTTGTTGATTACTACTGTTTTCCAAGGCGTCTTACGAGCAGTGATGAATAGTATTACAGTCGGGCTAGCTGGAGAGAATAGACGAGGGGAGGTTTTGGGTATTTTGACTTCTTTTTCTGATATCGCTTCAATTTTTGCGCCACTGTTGGCTGGATTTTTATTTCAGACACATTTACATTTGCCATTTTTTGTAAGTGCTTTTTTCTGCTTGATCGCTTTTATGATTATTTTATTTGGTAGGCGGAAACAGCAGGTGACTTTATAAATTTTTGATAAAAAGAATAAGGGCCCGCAATCCGTAGATCACGAGCCCTTTGAGATGGTGCGGGGGGAAGTCAGAGCTAGCCCCAGGATAAGCCGTGGGTCACTTTGTTTCTCCTGACCGGGGATATTCTCTGAGCTATCCGGATAGCCCTGAGACAATAGCACACGGCGGCCGTAGATCAGCACTCTCGAGGCCTCAAGAGTGCACTAACGCGCATTTTAACGCGTCGGGGCTACTTTTTTTTGGCCCAATCCACTGGTTTTCACCTGATCTTTCCCGAGGCTTAGCGCCTCAGGACGACTCTCTTGCTTGGCTATCCCCCCGCATCTATATGAACATTGAGCTTTTTGCTCGATTGAGTATAATAGCATATATATAAAAACTTGTCAATATGTTTATTTTTAGTTTTTTTAGGCTTGTAATAAAGCCTTTTTTTAGGTATTATTTATTTATTATATTAAAAATATGCAATCAATATTAATAAGTGATTTATCAAAATTTGTTGATCAGGAAGTAGAAATCAAAGCTTGGGTGAGCAATTTTCGTTCTTCTGGCAAGATTGCCTTTTGGCAATTACGCGATGGTTCTGGTTTTGTGCAAGCTATTTTGAATAGCGATACTTTGTCGGAGTCAAAGTGGCAACAAGTTGATAGTGTGACCTTGGAAACTTCAGTAGCTGTGACTGGCATCGTGACCAAGCATCCCAAGAAGGAAGAATACGAAATTCAGGTCAGTGATTTTTCTTATTTTCAGCTTGCTCAGGATTATCCTATAGCCAACAAAGATCATGGTATTGAATTTTTGATGGACAATCGACATTTGTGGTTGCGCTCCAAAAAGCAATGGGCTATCCAACGAGTGCGTAATACTTTGATTCAGGCGACTTATGAGTTCATGTCTCAGAATAATTTTATAAAAATTGATTCGCCCATATTGACACCCAGTGCTTGTGAAGGTACGACTGATTTATTTTCGGTAAAATATTTTGATGAGACTGCTTATCTATCGCAGAGTGGTCAGCTCTATTTAGAGGCAGCTATTTATAGTCATGGTCGAGTTTTTGATTTTGGCCCTACCTTTAGAGCGGAGAAGTCAAAGACCAGGAGACATCTGACTGAGTTTTGGATGATGGACGCGGAGATGGCTTTTGTGGACTTAGATCAAAACTTACAAACTCAAGAAGCCTTGATTAGATTCATGGTCAAAGCGGTTTTAGAAAAAAATAAAGCTGAATTAGAAATTTTGGAAAGAGATACAAAAGTTTTGGAAAATATCACCAAGCCATTTCATAGGATCACTCACGCGGAAGCTATCAAAAAATTACAAGCCTTAGGTAGTGATATCAAAGATGGAGAAGATCTAGGAGCTGATGATGAGACTATTTTGACCAAGCAGTTTGATAATCCAATCTTTGTCACCAACTATCCAGCCAAGATAAAAGCTTTTTATATGGAGCGCAATGCGAAAAACAATGATTTGGCTGAGTGTGCTGATTTACTTGCTCCTGAGGGCTATGGTGAGGTCATAGGTGGCTCTCAGAGAGAGTATGATTATGATAAGCTTTTGGAGAGTATCAAAAAGCATAATTTGCCAGTCAAAGAGTTTGAATGGTACTTGGATTTGCGTAAATATGGTTCAGTGCCACATGGCGGTTTTGGTTTTGGTTTAGAGCGTATTGTTGCCTGGGTTTGCGGCTTGGAGCACGTCAGAGAGACTATACCATTCCCAAGGACTATATATAGATTGAGACCGTAAAGCGGTCTTTTGCCGAGATAGCCCGTCCGCCACGGCTATCGCCGTAGGCGTGCCGGGCGGGCTCAATTGGTACCTGCCTGCCGGCAGGCAGGGAGCAATGGTATCGCCACCGCCAGCGGGCGGGGTCTCCCTACGGTCGATAAACCGCAAATAGTTCTTTATTATCATATGCCGAGATAGCTCAATTGGTAGAGCAATGGTATCGTAAACCATAGGTCGCAGGTTCGACTCCTGTTCTCGGCTCCACTAAGAGATTAAAATTTTATGAACAGAATAAAAACAATAGAAACTAGTAATTTAGTTGGTCAAGAAGTTTTGATCAAAGCTTGGGTCAATGTCAGGCGCAATATGGGCAAAATCGCTTTTTTGGATATGCGTGACCGCTGGGGCATAGTCCAGGTAGTGGCAGTTCCTGCTGAGCTAGACGAAGCTTCTCGGGCTATTTTGGCTAATATTAGGACAGAATTTGTCTTAGCTATCACTGGTATGGTCCAGGAAAGGGGAGCTAAGCAAATCAATGAAGAAATGCCTACTGGTAGAGTGGAAATACTGGCCAAAAAAATAGAAATTTTATCTAGTGCTGAGACTACACCATTTGAGATTGATAATGAAGAGCGTCAAGCCAATGAAGAATTGCGTTTGAAGTATCGCTATCTAGATTTGCGTCACGAACGCATGACTCGTAATATTGTCATGCGCGATAAAGTTATTTCTTTTTTAGGTAACTATTTGAGAGCTCATGATTTTGTTTCAGTGCAAACTCCTATTTTATCAAAATCAACACCCGAAGGTGCTCGAGATTATTTAGTGCCATCCAGATTGCATCCGGGTAAATTTTTTGCTTTACCACAAGCACCACAGCAGTACAAACAGTTATTGATGGTGGCTGGTATTGATAAATATTTTCAAATTGCTCCTTGTTTTCGTGATGAAGATGCAAGAGCCGATAGAAGTCCGGGAGAATTTTATCAATTAGATATGGAAATGTCTTTTGTCAAACAAGAAGATATTTTGGATTTGGTAGAGGACATGATTACCAAGATGGTCCAAGAATTATTTCCGGAAAAACATTTTACACAAACTCCTTGGCCACGCTTGAACTATCAAGAAGTCATGGAAAAATACAATAGTGACAAACCAGACTTGAGGAAAGACAAAAATGATGCCAATGAATTAGCTTTTGCTTGGGTGATCAATTTTCCATTGTTTATGCCTCAGACTGATGAAGATAGATTTGTCGGCGCTGGTGATACTTGGGGACCAGCTCACAATATGTTTACTGCACCCAAAGAAGAGGATTTGCCACTCTTAGATACTGATCCTGGTAAAGCTCGATCATATCAGCATGATATGGTTTTGAATGGTTTTGAAGTCGGTGGTGGTGCTATCCGTATTCATGATATGAAGATTCAAGAAAAAGTTTGGGATCTGATTGGCTTCAAGCCAGAGCAAAAAGAACAATTCAAACATTATTTTGAAGCTTTCAAATATGGTGTGCCACCACACGGTGGTATTGCTCCAGGCCTAGATAGATTGTTGATGGTTTTGTTGGGTGAAAAGAATCTCAAAGAAGTGACAGCTTTTCCATTGACTTCTGATGGACGCGATCCAATGATGGAGTCACCATCCGAAGTTGATAAAGGGCAGTTAGACGAACTGGGTATTAGTATAAAGAATACTAAGTAGCTTGTTATTTTTCCCAAATAGTTTTATCATTATATTGTCTTCACGGAACATCTCATATATACCAAACCTGGTCTGCCGGTGGCAG
>CAYUER010000005.1:7406-30814 GCA_964443785.1 uncultured Gammaproteobacteria bacterium | reverse complement strand
TATAATATTCACAGAAATTTGAAGAAATAATGCACAAAATTGCCTTAGAACAATTTGAAGGTCCTTTGGATTTACTCTTGCAGCTGATTGAAAAAAATAAACTGCAGATTACAGAGATATCTTTAGCTAAAATTACCGATCAATATCTTAATTTTATTGAAGAGTCTGATAATTTAGTTTCCGAAGAGGTGGCTGATTTTTTATTGATTGCTTCTCGGCTGATTTATATAAAATCAAAATATCTTTTACCTGATCTAGCTTTGGAAAGTGAAGATGATAGTGCTTCTCTGGAGAAACAATTGAAAATTTATCGTCAATATTTTGAGGCTAGTAAACATATTAATAAATTTTATAATGACAAACATAGGCAGTCTTGGTCTAGACAACAATCTATGAAATTACCAGTTAAGCAAGAGTTTGTACCGCCAGTCAATATTGATAAAGAAGCTTTGAAAAATATTTTTACAGATGTTTTGAATAAAATAGAGCGTTTTGTCAATATTCCAAAAGTGGTGATGCAAAAAGCTATTTCCATTGGTGAAAAAATTTCACACCTCAAGCAATTAATGAAAGATAAGCTGGAAATAAAATTTTCTCATCTAGTGGCGGATAAAAATAACAGAATGGAAACTATTGTTAGTTTTTTGGCGATGCTAGAGCTCATCAAACAACGAGAAATAGTAGCTGATCAAGAAAATATGTTTGGTGAAATAAATATTGTCGTCAAATCAGAAAAATAAATTTTTTATGAAAAATATTAAATCAATCATTGAAAGTCTTATGTTGGTCAGTGGCAAACCACTGGCGATGGATGAGCTGGCAAAATTTTTGGCAGTGGAAGATGACGAAGTTAAAAAAGCAATAGCAGAATTGGCTGAAAAATATGATCAACCCGAAAGCGGTATTCATATCGCGATCAATAGTAAAAAAGTTCAGTTTACTACCAATCCAGCCAATGCTGACGATTTGTATAAGTATTTTAAGGAAGAATTGAGCAGTGAGCTCAGTCGTCCGGCTCTAGAGACTTTGACTATCATCGCTTATCGACAGCCGATCAGTAAAGAAGAATTGGAGCAAATCAGGGGAGTCAACTGTAGTATGATTATCCGCAATTTATTGATCAAAGGTTTGATAGAGATGGAAGAAAATAAAGATAGTCTAGTGCCATTGTATAGTGTGACTATGGATTTTTTGCGTCATTTGGGTATAAACAGTGTAGAAGAATTACCGGATTTTGCTAAACTAAATTCCGATGAAAATCTGCAAAAGCTAATTGAAAATAATCACAATGATGAAAAAGCAGACAACAGTGATCAAGCAGAGATTGGCTAAATATTTATCACAAGCTGGTATTGCTTCTAGACGCAAATCAGAGCTTTTGGTATTGGCTGGTCAAGTCAAAGTAAATGGCGTAGTAGAAAAAAATGTGGCCACTACTGTCGATCCTAGTACTGATATAGTGGAGGTCAATGGTCATAAAATTGCAGCAGAAAATAAAGTGTATTATTTATTGAATAAACCGGTTGGTTATATATGCTCTTTGTTTGATACTCACAATCAGCACAAAGTGACTGATCTGGTGCCAGCTAGAGAAAAAATTTGGCCAGTAGGAAGATTGGACAAAGATTCTTGCGGTTTATTGATTTTGACCAATGATGGTGAGCTGACCAATCAATTAACGCATCCTCGCTACGAAAGTCAAAAAACTTATCGAGTCACTTTGAGTAAAAAAATCAATACACAAGATGTCAAAATTTTGCGAAGTGGAGTAGAGCTAGAGGAGGGTTTGGCTCAAGCTGACAGCATCAAGCTATTGGATGAACAAACTCTAGAAATTACTCTGCATCAAGGATGGAAGAGGCAGATCAGAAGAATGATTGCGGAGATTGGCAATAGAGTGGTAAAACTTGAAAGAATTAAAGAGGGAAAATTAGTCTTGGGTGATTTAATGCCTGGTGAATATAGGCAGATTAGCAAAAATGATATTATCTAAAGGCGGATTTAATTATCTAAATTTCTAACCGGATGAATGTTTGGGTGACTTTAGCAGCGGTGTTATTATCTTGGAATTTGACTGTCCAAAATTTTTATAATTTACCACAAATCAAAGTAGAAAATATTGATGAGCAACAAAAAGTAGCTATTAGTGATCAGCGTTTAGAAGAAAAAAAGATTATACCACACAAAATTGATAACAACTCTTGGGGTGTAAAGATTACTGCCCAAGCAGCTGCTGTGATGGACAAAGAAACTTCTTTGGTGCTTTGGCAAAAAAATGCTGATCAAGTCAGGTCGTTAGCTAGTATTACCAAATTAATGACGGTTTTGGTTTTTTTGGATCACAACCCTGGTTGGGATCAAGTGATCAGTATGGAGCAGCAGGATGAGACTAGTGAAATTCAGCCAAATATTTTGCGAGGAGAGTCTGTGACAGTGCGTGATTTATTCAATGTCACTTTGGTAGCCTCGGATAATAATACAGCCAAAGCTCTCGCTAGAAGCACGGGCTTGAGTCAAGAAGAATTTGTCAAAGAGATGAACAATAAAGCTTTGGCGCTCAAGATGTCACAAAGTCATTTTGTCGAACCTACGGGCTTGGACGCAGGTAATCAAGCTACAGCTTTGGATGTTTTGAAAATGGCTCAGGCTGCTTTTGCCAAAAGTGAGATTCAAAAAGCAGTTATTCAAAAAAATTATAGCTTAGTGACCCAAGGAGGTCGTAGTCAGAAAGTAGTGAGTACCAATAATTTATTGCGTAGCTATTTGGATATCAAAGCTGGCAAGACTGGCTACATAGAAGCAGCTGGCTATTGTCTGGTTGTTGAGGTGGCCAATGATGATGAGCAGGAAATATTGACTGTGGTGTTGGGCTCGACTGCTCATGAAAATCGTTTTCAAGATGCCAAAATATTGAGTGGCTGGGTTTTTGAAAATTATGAGTGGTTTTAGGACTTGATTTTATTATCGTCTAAAAGATGATATGATATATAAGATAATAGAAATAATATGTTAGAAAAATATTTGATAGCCAATTGGAAAATGCAGCTCGATCAGGATCAGGCAGTCAGGCAGGCGACTGAGCTCAAAAAATTATTAAATAAAGAAAAGATTGATAAAGATTTAAAAATTGTATTATGTCCGGATTTTCTTTCTCTAGCTTCTGTAGCAGAGATTGTCAAAGATAGTAAGATATCTTTGGGTGCGCAGGACGCCTTTTATGAGGAAAAGGGAGCTTTTACTAGCCAGGTTTCCATGAAGCAGATCAAAGAAATTGGTTGTGAATATGTAATCATTGGACACTCCGAAAGGCGGGCTTTGGGAGAAAGTGATGAAATGATCAATAAAAAAGTCAAAGCCGCTTTGGAACAAGGTTTGACCCCAGTGATTTGTGTGGGTGAAACTTTTGAAGAGCGCAAAGAAGGCCAAAAAGATCTAGTGATCATGCACCAAGTTTATGAGGCTCTCAAAAATATCGAAGCCAAAAAAGATCAGCGCATCATCATTGCCTATGAGCCTGTGTGGGTGATTGGTACTGGTCAGGCCATTGGTAGTGCTGATGCTTTTTATGCGGCTTCTATCATAGAGCAGAGTTTGCTGGATAGTCTGCCAGGTCATGACGAAAAATATTGCGGTGTCATTTATGGTGGCAGTGTCAGTGCTCAAAACATTGATGATTTTATTGGATTAAAAAATATTCACGGTGCTTTGGTTGGCAATGCTAGCTTAGTAGCGGATGGTTTTTTGGCGATTATCAAAAAATTAAATAATTAAATTTAATATTTTTGGTTTAAAAATATTATTTAACAGGGTAAAAATAAAAAAATGATCAAATCTTTTCAGGAGATGCTAGCCAAGGCTCAAAAAGGTGGCTATGCTATCGGCGCTTTCAATACTTCAAATCTAGAGATTACTTTGGCTATTGCTCGAGCAGCTGCTAAGCTCAAGGCACCAGTCATTATCCAGACTTCAGAGTCAGCCATCAAGTATTCCAACTTGCCGACCCTTTATAATCTGATTAGAAATGTAGCGGAAACTGTAGCGGTCAAAGTACCAGTGGCTATTCATCTTGATCATGGTAAAGACTTGTCAATTATCCAAGAATGTATTAAAATAGGCTACTCTTCTGTTCATATTGACGCCTCAGAAAAAGACTTTTCTACTAATGTCCGTTTGAGTCAAAAAGTCCAAAAATTGGGCAAAAAAGCTCATTGTCTCGTCCAAGCAGAGTTGGGCTCCATTTTAGGTAAAGAGGGTTTAGTGCGCTTGGAAAAGGGAGAGATCAATATGGAGGAGTTGATGACTGATCCAGGGCAAGCCAAGCAGTTTGTCAAATTGACCAAAGTAGACACTTTAGCTATTTCAGTCGGCACTATTCATGGACGTTTTGTGGGTGTAGAAAAAGTTGATCAAGTCAGACTCAAAGAGATTTATTCTTTGGTAAAAATTCCCTTGGTATTGCATGGCGCTTCTGGTTTGCCACCAAGAGATTTGAAGATGGCTGTGTCCAATGGTATTCGTATAGTCAATATTGATACCAATTTGCGTCTAGCCTTCAAAAAAGCTTTGTGGAAGGGTATGAATCATGAAAAGGGTATGATTGACCCCCGAGCTATTTTGACGCCTAGTATTGATGCCATGCAGGCAGAAGCAGAGAGGATTATAAAAATTTTGGGTAGCGCCAATAAGGCATAATATGTTAGATTTTTTACTGATAGCATTTATTATTATTTCTGGGTTTTTTATCGGGCAGATTTTGTGGCGCAAAGCTCCACATCTGTCCAATATTAATGTTAATAATTTACCAGAAGTAAAAGCCGAAAGGCAGAAGCAGGTGATTTTGCGTAGCCGTTTGGCGCGTACTGGTCAGGATTTGTCCAATAGATTAAAAAAAACATTGGAGCCGATCAATGATCAATTAAATTTACATTTTAAAAATTATTATCAACGTTTACGCTCATTTGAACATGAGCTCAAAAGAAAGGGTGAAAAACAACTCAGTGCTGCTGTGGATAAATCACAGACTTTGGATGCTATGTTGATTGAAGCTCGACAATTGCTCAACAATGAAGATTACCAAAAAGCGGAAGATCAGTTGATTGATTGTTTGTCTCTGGATGAGCACAATGTCGAGGCTTACAAGCTTTTGGTCGAGCTTTATAGAGCGCGAAAACAATATGATGAAGCTAAAGAGACTTTAGAATATTTATTGCGCTTGACTCATGAGGCCGATTCCAGTGTTTATTTTTCATTGGCTGATATTGCCAAAGAGCGTGGCAATTTGAAGCAGGCCGAAGAAGATTATTTGCGTTCTATTTCATTATCAGACGATAATTATTTATATTTTTTAAATTTAGCAGAAGTTTATTTGGAGCTTGATGAAAAAGAAAAAGCTCTACAAACAGCTCAGCGTGCTTATATTTTGGCACCAAACAATCCAAAAATTCTTGACTTTTTGATAAATCTTTGTATAATTATCCGAGATCGGGCTTTGGCTCTTGATTATCTGGAGCAGCTAAAAACAGTCAATCCAGAAAACAATAAAATTATTGATTTTAATAATAAGATTGATAGTTTGTCGTAGTGTTTGCGTTTAATATCGTGGGTCGGTACCGAAGTGGTCAACCGGGACAGACTGTAAATCTGTTGGCATCAGCCTTCGGGGGTTCGAATCCCTCCCGGCCCACCATCATAGTTTAATTTAATTCTAGCCGTCGTAGCTCAGTTGGTAGAGCACCACCATGGTAAGGTGGGGGTCCGCGGTTCAAGCCCGCGCGACGGCTCCATTTATTAGCCCTTGTGGGCTTTTTTGTTTTATTTAAAAAAAATACTAAATATGCTATAATATATTATATATATTGACTATTTTTTGTTAAAGTGTTATATTATATTGTTTAGTAAAAAATAATGCCCAGAAGAAAAATTAGCGATTTTGAGGATCTAAAACATCGAGATAGTGATGGTGATGGCTTATCAGATTATGATGAGATTTTTGTCTATCATTCTGATCCCTTGGATGTTGAATCTGGACATGATGGTTTTACAGATTATCAAAGAGCAAAGTTAAATTTGGATTCTATTAATGGTGTGTTTATGAAAGATTTTTTTATCCCCAACCAAAACAATAATTTTAAACCGCACATCCTCAAACCCAAGCGTTTATTTTTTTATTCTCTCAGTGCGGTAGCGATCAAAATTTTTGTTATAGCTGTTGCTTTGGTTTTTCCAGCTACAGCTTGGTTGACTCCGGATATTTTGAAAGCGGAAAGTAAAGAAATAGTATCTCTGACCAATAATGTGCGTCAGTCTTTGGGCTTGGAAATTTTAAGAGAAAACGAAGTTTTGCAATCAGCTGCTTTGGCCAAGGCTGAAGATATGGTGGTCAATCAATATTTTGCTCATGTCAGTCCAGAAAATAAAGGTTTGCGTTATTGGTTGAGCTTGAAGGGCTATAGCTATCAAGTAGCTGGTGAGAATTTAGCGATTGGATATTCTAGTCCGGCTGAGGTAGTAGCTGCTTGGAAATTGAGTCCGACTCATTATTCAAATTTGGTAGACCCAGATTTTAATGAAATTGGGGTAGCTATGATTTCTGGTAATTATGAAGGTTTTGATACAAAATTGGTAGCTCAAATGTTTGGTTTTCAAAAAACAACTCCACCATCAGTAGAGCCAACCTTGCCAGTAGAGCAAGATCAAGTAGCTGTAGTCAATACTGATGAGCCAGCAGTTTTGGCTGAAAAAAGTATCAACAAAGCTACTCCAGTGATCGTGCCTCAATCTTTACCACAACCAACTATATTGACCAACATTAATAATTTATTAAGCAATCAAAAAACTATAGAATTAGAAATTTCTGCTCCAGAGGCAGAAAATATTATCTTGCTGGTAAATGGTCAGGAGCAAAAAAGAGTTGCGGTCAAAGAGAATAATTTTAAATTACCTGTATCACTTTTTGAAGGGCAAAATAAAATCAGTCTGACAGCCATAGCTGCTAAGCTCAAGAGTGATTCGGTGGAGTATATTGTCAATCTCGATACCCAAAGTCCTGCCATGGACGAAGCGCGTAGCTTTATTTCGGCTGTAAAGCCACAAGATGATCAAGCCCTGATCAAGATAGAAGCCATTTTGAGTACCGATACTAAATCGGCTTTTGTCAGGCATCATGGTTTTGATATACCACTAAAACAAGATGTAGCCAATGCCAATCTATGGACAGCCAATAGGTTGATTGAGAATGTGAGTAATGATTTTTTTGATTTAGTAGTTCCAGCTACTTTAGTAGCTCGAGATCAGGCTGGCAACATGCTTACCCAAGATTTGGCTTGGCAAAAAGTTTTGTTGGATCAGCCGAGTAATGTCAGTCAATATTTATTTATCAAAAATACAGAAGCGAGCAATATCCAACCTATTTTTGATCTATCTACTTGGTATTATAAGATTATGTTAGTAGTTGCTTTTTTGGCTCTACTACTCAATATTTTTATAGAGATTAGAAAACAGCATTTACAGACTATAGCCTCGACAGTCGGTTTTATGGCCTTGCTGTTTTTATTGATTTTGTTCTAATTGACTATATTAGCTATTTGTGGTAAGAAAAGAGAGTCGAGTTTTTTATTTTGTCTATTGACGATTTGTGAGCTCCAATAGTATAATAAAAAACCAATTATTTTTAATATTAATCAACTATATAAAATAAAATTATGTCTATTTTATTCAAAAAGACTTTTATCAGCTTGGCTGTTTTGGCGGTAGTGGTTTGGTCCACTGGCTTGAGTGCCTACGCCGAAGATTTGGTAGAAGCTGATTTAAAAGTTGCAGATCAATTAGTGACTATTTGTCACAATACTGGTAATGGTACAGAAGAAATAGCCATTGCCGCTGAAGCTGTTGATCAGCATCTAGCTGAGCACGGTGATAGCTTAGGGGCTTGTCCACCACCACCTCCAGTCGAGGTTTTGCATGGCGAATGGTGCAGTGCCTTATTGGGCATTTTTCAATCACCCATGGACAACAATCAAGTCATTGATTTGAGCGTAAATCCTGATTTGAGTGATGTCAGTGTCATGGCTACTTGGTATGATCAGGGTGACAATACCGCTTGTCGTGCTCGTTTTGATGGTACCTTTGATCAAAGTAATTATCTCAACATTGATTGGTGCGCTGGTCTGGTGCAAGGTGTGCAAGATACTTTGGGCTCACAGCGTGGTGATGCTAAATATTCAGAGATGTTCAATTTGGTTAATAGCACTGAATATGATGGCGTGATCAATTTGAGTGATGTCAGTGAAGCAGTCCGTCTCAATACTGCTGGCGATCAAGCTGCTTGCTATGCCTATTATGTGCCACCAATGCCACAATGGCCAGTCGAGCCAGAACCAACGACTACTCGTAGTCAGTGGTGCAGTGCTTTGAAGGGCATGGCCGAATCTACTCTTCAAGATAACCAAGTCATCAATGCTGATGATCAAGGAGCTGTCAATATGGTAGATGCTGGTATGATTGCTACTTGGTATGCAGATCACAATGATAATGCTTGTTATGGTCGTTTTGACTTAGGTGATGGTCAATACAATTTTAATCAAGAAAATTATACTAATATTGATTGGTGCGCTGGTTTGAAGCAAGGAATCATGGATTATATGGGCACCAGTACTACTACTGCAGAATTTTCAACTATTTTTGATTTAAACCACGATGGTAAAATTAATTTAAGTGATACACCAATTTTAGCTAGCTTGTTGGCTGCTGGCGATCAGGCTGCTTGCTATACCTATTATGTGCCACCAATGCCACAGTGGAGTGTCGATCCAGAGATTTGTGAATCAGTTGCACATGCTGTGACTTACAATCCTTATCCTACCTGCGGCGCTGCTACCTGTGAGGAGGGTTATGAAGCCGTAGAAGGTGTTTGTGTGGCCAATGAAAATCCAACTTGTACCAATGTGGTCGAGCACGCTACTAGCTACAGTGCCTATCCAGAGTGTAGGGCAACTGCTTGTGAAAGCGGTTATGTCTTGTCTGGCGGCTCTTGTATTGCTGAAAATAGGTCCTCAGGCGGTGGCGGCGGCGGTGGCGGCGGTATTGCTGCTTTCAATATTTTCAATGTCCAAAACAGTGTTTTGAATAATAGTGCTACTATCACTTGGCAGACAAATCGCATGTCATTGACTTGGATGCTTTATGGCACTTCTACTAGCTATGGTTCTGAATATCAAGGCGCCAACTATCACACTGCTCACACCTTGGATTTGACTAGCTTATTACCAGGTACAGTCTATCATTATCAAATCAGGGCCAAAGATGCCAACAACAATACAGTTTATGATATTGATCGCACCTTTACTACTCCTGGTGTCTTACCTCAAGTCTTGGGTGTCAAAGAAAATGTTTGTAAACCAGATGTGGATGGCGATATCAAAGGTGTCATGAAGTTTATTGCTGGCTCTTTGATTCGTGGTTGCGGACCAGAAGTTTATCATGTCTTGGGAAACAATGTTTATCACATACCAAGTTGGCAGTATTTGCATGACAATTATTTTGCTCAACGCATCTACAATGTCACTGACGAAGTGATTGCTCAATATGGACAAACTATGGTAGATGATACAACAGTCAGGGGTAATAGCACTCAAAAAGTTTTGGGTGCCAAGCTCTATCCAGATGGCACTTTGCTCAGAGCCAAAGATGGTAAAATATATGTCATCGTCAATGGCAAAAAAGTACACATCATCAGTCTCGAAGAGCTTAAAAAATATGCTGGCCACAAAATGTACAATGTCAGCGACGCAGTTTTGAACCAATACTAAAATAATTTCGTCAACAAAAATATCCCCATCTTTAGGGGGTATTTTTGTTTTTAAAGCAATATGATATATTAAGCCATATAAAATATATGCCCGAATTACCAGAAGTAGAGACAATCAGGCGTGGTCTAGCAGCTAGTATTGCCCACAAAAAAATCACCGCCGTCGATATTCACAAGCCCAAGCAGATACAAGGGGATCTTATTTTGTTTCGCCAAAAAATTATCGGTAATAAAATAATTGCTGTTGATCGTATTGGTAAGCTATTGATTTTTCAATTGGCTCAAGGTGATGATTTTTTATTGGTACACCTCAAGATGACTGGTCAGCTAATTTATCAAAATAAAAAAAATATTGTCGCCGGTGGTCACAATCTACCTATAGGCGAAGCATTGCCCAATAAATATTCGCATATTATTATTTATTTCGCTGATCATTCAGTTTTGTTTTACAATGATTTGCGTCAGTTTGGATATCTGAAGATAGTGCCAGGCTCTGATAAAGAGGCAATCAAAAATAAATATGGCTTAGAGCCTTTGACCAAAGATTTTACTTGGCAAAATTTTCAAAAAGTTTTGCAAAATAAAAAGGGTATTTTAAAAAGTATTTTGCTTAACCAAAAAATATTTTCAGGTATTGGTAATATCTATGCTGATGAGATTTGTTTTCGAGCCGGAGTGTTGCCTAGTAGGCGAGTGGAGGATTTGGGCTTGTCGGAGCGGAAAAAAATTTATCAAGCCTGTCAATATATTATCGGCAAAGCCGTCAAGCAGGGCGGTACTACTTTTAGTGATTATCGGACGACTGACGGAGCTCATGGAGCTTATGTAAAGTATCTCAAAGTTTATGGCCGGGCTAAAAAAATATGTCTAAAATGTCAGCAAGCGAAGATTCAGAAATATCGTTTAGCT
This sequence comes from uncultured Gammaproteobacteria bacterium, assembly GCA_964443785.1. Taxonomy (GTDB): domain Bacteria; phylum Patescibacteriota; class Patescibacteriia; order UBA1558; family GWA2-36-10; genus CALMZN01. Next base: position 20,100 of record CAYUER010000005.1, on the reverse strand, counting down.
GGTAGGGGTACTCATTTTTGCAGTCATTGTCAGAAGTAGTAGTATTTTGATATTTTTAAATATTGACTAAAATATAAAAAAGTGATATAATATATAGTTATTGTAAAACTAGGCTTTTTTGCCAGTTTTACGAGCTGTTCGTCGACAAGTCTTGGAATAGATAGTGGTCTGTCGGTCAACCTGGGAGGTAGACAATGTTTGGTGTAGAGTACATCTGGGACGCGGTGATTTGGATCATCGCGTTGCTGCTCAGTGGTAGGACCTGGGATTCGAAGCGGAAGGAGTTGAGTAACTTCTTCGTCAAGATCGTCCTGGTCGTCCTGTTCTTGGGCGCGGCCTTGCTATTCACAGCTAATCGGCACAATCTGCTCTTCTTTGCTCCGGCGAGCGAAGGAGCAGAGCAGATGCTTACTGGCGTTGGTCGTGGTGTGGAAAAATGGCGGAGTGCATTGCCTTCGCTGTGGCAATTCATCTTGGCTGGTACGATTCTGGTGGTTTTTTACTTTCTGTTCAAGAAAGCAAGACTGCCCAAGGAGTGGTCGGCCGAGAAGGATGAGAATGGACAGATCGTCAAAGAACCTGCTGTCCGCTTGGTTGGCCTCGTTTCCTGTGTCCTGGTCGGTCTTAGCTTGGCTTTGGTGGTCTGCTGGCCGAAGGTCTGGTACTTTGGGTTGGCCATGGTCATTGGCTTGGCTCTTGACCTGGTCTACATTGTGCCATACTTGCATGTCTACACAGTGTTTTTCTTGCAAAAGCCTGTGAGATTTTGGCAACCTGGGCTTCATGTGTTTTTGCCGAGCTGGTTGCCCAAGAATGTCTTTGACATTTGGAATCTGGCTCGCGAGCGCATCGAAGCAACTGCGTTTTCGGGCCAACTGCCCACAGCTGATTCCAAGGTGACAAGCACGGGGTCCAACGGGAGCGATGGTTCCTTCAGTGCGACGATTTCTCTGGAAAATTGGTTGGTCTTTTGGACCAACTATTTGCCAGAGATCTTCATCCGCTACTCGCGGACAGATAGAGCTCAGTTGAAAACAATCGTTTTCAACATCGTCGAAGCATTTGAAGCGGAAATGCTGCTCACAATGAACTTCGAAGCAGCTCGAGAGAAGAAGGACTACTTTTTCTCTACGACGGATCTGCGACAAGCGGCTGATCTGCAAGGTATGCTGCCGGAGTTCAAGAGTCTGGAGGGCAAGGGGGCCTCTGATGCTGAGTGGTTGAGATTTGCGAATAAGGTCTTTGCCTACAATTCGTCCAAGTTGGAGCCTTACAAGCGTTTTCTGGCTTTGAGGAGCCGGGTGATGCATTTGGTAGGCGTCTACTTGGATGACATCAAAGTCAAGGACCGCAACTCTACCGATGAAATTGAGGCGGCTATCAACGCGGTCACCTTGGCCGTCCTCAAGAGGCAGGAGGCTGAGATTAGCATCAGGACGGGCGAGGCCGAAGGTGAAGCCAGGAGTAAGCGGGAAACGGAAGCTTTGAAGGGAGTCTTGGCGCTTATCCAGCAGGGTAACAACGCTACGGCTCTGGCTGTCTGGACTGACTATCAGCGCTCCGTCAACAACCGCAACATTTCGGTGGGAGGTGTTGACATCGCTGGTCTCTTGGCTCAGTTGGCCAAGAAGAGTTCCAGCTAATTCCAAGACAAAGCCCCGATTGTTTGTACAGCGTGTGCAGAAATCGGGGCTTGTTTTTTTTGTTGTAAAATGTCATTATTAAAATACTTTAAAATTAAAAATAAAACCATGGAAGACATAATCCAAAATTTTGTCCTGGATTTGTTGAAGCAGGCTGGCCTAGATAATATGCCAGAAGAATTTAAAAAAGAATATATTGAAAAATTAGCTATCGAAGCGGAAAGACGCTTGGGTGTCATGGCTATGGAAGAGCTTGATGCCAAGGGCTTGGAAGAGTTTGAAAATTTTATGAGCACTCATGATGCTCCAAAAACTGAAGAATTTTTGGAGTTTTTTAATAATCATATTCCAAATTTTACGGCCAAGACCAGCCAAACATTGCAAGATTTTGCTCAGGAATTTTTGAGTAGTGCCAATGATTTAAAAGGCACTAAGTTGGCAGCCTAAATTTTTATTGTATATGACGAACAATCAAAAGATTAAGCGTTTTAGAGAAATTTACAGTGATTTTTTAGTTGCTTTTGAAAAAATAAAAGCTAAAGTAGCTGAGCGCTCGACTGCTAAGCTGAAGGCTCAAGAAAAAGCGGAAATTGACGAATTATTATCCAAAATAAATAAAGATTACTAATATGCCAGAAGAAAATTTGATCAACGGCGAAGATCCTAGGCCTGAACTAGCTGCTATGCCGGAGGCGCTTGAGCGCTCGGCGGCAGAGACAAACATGGAGGCAGAGCAAACTATAGCAGATATTGATAAAGCGGTCAGTGATTTTCGTGCCCAAGAAGCAGTGACTAATCCCGATGCTGTACATGAGCTCGAGTCAGTTGCTCAATCTAGCCTTGCTCAAGTCCAAGAAGTTTTGCACAGTCAGGGTGATGTAGACTTGGAAGCTACGCTCAAAGAAAATACCAAAACTCCGGAATACCAAAAAGCCCAAGAGTATGCCAATCAAGTAAGAGTAAAAATAGATAGCATTTTGCAATCTATTAGCGATGACAGACTGCGTGGTAAAGCCCAGTTAAAATTGGATAAAATTTCCAAGAGTTTTTGGTTTTTTTGTAAAGAAATGGCCCTAAATGAAATGGATGAGTTTGATTATAATAGCAAAATTGCCATGATGGAGAGTAAGTATCAAAAAGTTTTGGCAGAAATTGATATTGCGTCTACTGATTTTTTGGCTAAAGATCAAAAAAAAGCACAAAAGACTGAAGTGCCAAAGGCAGAGACAGTAGAATCGCCAGTAACACCAGCAGCAGAGGTCACTGTGGTTGAGGGGCAGTCTGAACAAGAGTCACCAGCTCAACCTATGGCATCTACGGAGTCCAACACTGTTCAAGATCCAGTCAAGCAAAAAGCTTATGAAGTAGTAGCTGGTGATGGGAAGATACCAGCTAATGTTCGCATTCACATAGACCAAGCTTTAGATAATTTTACTAGAGCCACGGCCGCCATTCAGGATAAAAGTGCAGTGCCTTTACTGCAAAAGCAGTATGATAATTTTTTGTCTTATTGTAGTAATATGTTAGCTAGTAAAAGCAAAAGCGCTGCCTTGAAAGCTACTTTAATTGAAAGTGAGTATGAAGGATTTATCAAACGCATGGAGGATATTTTTGATGCTGCTGGCAATGCAAAAGAATCAGCTGCTTCAGTAGGTAAATCAGCGAGTGTGACTTTGGATGATTGGAATATTGATGCGCCCAAGCAGGATGAGTCTACAGCTAGTGCTAAGGCAGAACAGCCAACTGAAGATCCGGCTAGTACTGAAGTGAATTTTCTTAATAATACTTCTTATCAACACATTCCTACTTCTGAAGATCGAGCGGGTCATACAACCAGAAGGAGAAAAAGTAAAAGCAATAGATCGCGCAGAGGTAATGATGGTATAGATGTGATTGAGTCATCTGTGGCTGAAGAAAAATATGAGTCTTATGATGATTTAGACGCTGAAGCAATGCAAAGGGATAAACGTTTTCTTTCTTTAGTTTTTAAGCATTTGGTTGCTTATTTACAAAAACAAGATAGTAATTTTGCTGCAAGGTATAACGGAGAATTTGATGAGACCTTACGCTTGAAAGATAAAGACGGTAATATTACGGAAGATAAAATTATTAGTTTCTCAACTGACGAAAATTATGCAGCTATTTTACCTGATGTTCTAAAAGAATTTGCTGATTTGTACCCGGAGGATTATAAGAAATTTAAAAAAAGCAATAAAAAAGATATTCTAGATGAAGCCCAGTCAACTGTAGAAAAATTAGAAAAAGATTTGGGCTACCTAGATATTGATCCCAAAGCTATTTGGGAGAAATTGACACCAGAGGACATGCAGACCTTGCAAATCTTGATGAAAGCTGGTGATCAAAGTAAAATTAATGCTTTTTATCAGGCTAAAATACAAGAAGTTTTAACTGATCAGAAAAAAGCTGAGGTAGTCAATGAAGAATTACTCAAGCAAATTGCCGAATCAGTCAATCAGGTCTTAGAGCGGACTATCACTTTAGAAGCTCAGCGTCAGCTCGATGGTGGTTTGATTGATCAGGTTTTGGGTGCGCAAAAAGGACAAAGAGCAGCTGTGGCTCGCAAAATTGCCAAAAATATGTTGATTATGGGCGGAGCTTCTTTGGCTGTCAGTGGTTTGGGTTTGGCTACTGGTGGTATTGGTGTAGCTGCTACTGCTCTTGGTATGAGTGGCTTGCGCTTGATTTTGCGCAAGATAGACAAAACTCGCGCCGAAACTACTCCTGATAGCGTCAAAGAAAGAGAAAAAATAGATGCGCAAGCTGAGCTAGATAGAAAAAAAGCAGAAGTTTTGGCAAGCATTTTTACAGCGGATAATTTGGAAAATCTACGCAGGCAATTGAGTGGCCATATTGCCAATACCTTGCGTGAGCAAACTAGTGGACGAGCACTAGAGGCTTTGCGTGCCTATGAACAAGCAGACGGCACCAAAGAAAAAACAGTTTTGGATGCTAGATTTAGGGATGTAGAAAAAGAGTTGTACTTAAATGCTTTGACCAAAGTGCGAGCTGAAAATCCAGATCTTAGTCCAGAGCAACAACAAAACATGGCCTTGACCATGTCTCTGACTCTAGCTCAACATGAAAGGGGAGAAAATTTAGCTCGTCGCAGATTGGAAGAAATCAGGCAATCTAAGCCAGCTTTGTATCAGTTGATTGAAAAATATAATTTATATAGTACGGGTCAGAAGCCAGAGGGCATGAATAAGGAAGAAGAGAGTCTCTGGCAAAAATCAAAGTATGATTTAATGAGCTTGGGTATTGGTACGGCTGTTGGTGCAGCTATTAGGACTTCTGGTATCGCTCGGGTCGCTTTGGGTGCTGTAGCTGGCGGTGGCCTTGGCTACAAGGTAGGTGAATGGATGGAGCAGCGTGATCAGAAAAAAGCTTTGGCAGAGATAGTGAAAATGCTCGAAGAAAGTGAAAAAGTAATCAAGGATATAGAATTCCCTAGTGATGCCATCGAGCAACTTAAAAAAGATAGTGTTTTTGTTCAAAGCAAGCTAGATTTAGGATTACTAGATAGCGATCCACTACTCAAGAGTAGGGCAGAAAATTTTATTCATCAAGTGCAAAAGATAGAATTAGCCAATCAAGAGTCTCTTAATAAATTATTATCCACTATTAGTGATCGTACTGATAGTAGAGCCCAACAAGTAGAAGATGATTTACAGCGTATTGGTAGTAAAATAAAGAAGAGAAAATTATTAGCGACTATTGGTGGTGCAGCAGTTGGCGGAGCTTTAGCTTGGGCAGCTGGTGAATTGTTTGGTAAAAAAGAAGCAGTAGAAAAATCGTCGACTCCCAATGGAGAAACTGAGCCAACACCTCCACCACCATCACCATCACCAGAGGTAAAGACGCCTAGCTCTTTTGCAGATGTGATTGATTCATCAAAAGTGAGTGGCTCGGATTCTATTTGGCGCTCTACACATCAGATTTTCGAAGATCACCCCAAAGAACTCGGCTACACTGGTGATCTCAATGATCATGATGCTTTGTCAAAGTGGGCTGAAAATCAAACAGCCAATGTGGTACAGCGTCTCAATCAAGAGCAGGGCGGCAATCTAGCTGACTTGGTGCATGATGGTGATCAAGTAAAAATTGAGCTAGTTGATGGTAAGCCAGTTTTGAGCTTTGAGGCTGCTTCTGGTGTAGCAGCTGGACACCTCCCTGATAGCAATGTTGCTGATTTGGCTGCTGAGCAAAAATTTGGTGATAGTGTTGAGCATAATTTAGCTATTGACCCCAAGACTGGCGATCAATTTTTAGAGATCAAATCAGGATCAGATGTCTACCGAGTTTATGATTGGGATAGAGATGCCCGACCAAATATTGTTTTTCCTGATGGACATACCCAAGAGATGAGTGTCGGTGAGCTGAATCAATTTTTGACAGAAAAAAATATTTTGTCAGTAGAAAATACCGAGAGCGTTTCTCCTCTTGAGTCAGCTGCGTCTACTACTCCAGAAATAGCCACCGCAACTATTGCCGATCAAAAAGCTGAAGATTTTATCAATAATGGTGGTGCTTATACTCGCGATGTTTATGAGGCGGCCAAAAATTCTGGTCATTTGCCAGATTTGGTGTCGGCAGTGGTCAAGGGTGAGGATCAAGCGCAAACTGGTGATTTAGTTTCTGATTATGCCAGGGACAATGGTTGGTCTGAAGATAAAATCCGAGTATTTTTAAATGCTATGCGTAGTGGTGAAAAGATAGACTTGTCATCTGGTCAATTTGATGCTAGTGATCCAGATATTATCATAAAAAATATGCAGGCCTTTGAAAAATCGGCTCTTGATAGCTTTGATAAGGTCAAAGATATGCCAGCTGATCGCTGGATGCCAGCGCGTATAGGCAATGATTATTTTAATATCCAAAAAGTCCATGGCGGAGTGTGGCCATTTCGTTCTGATCATTTTTTGGTTGATGCCAATGGTGATTTTAAAATTGATGCTATCAAGCTTGATGATGCTTCTTTGCGGGCAGCTTTTCGTCGGGACAATTTTGATCCCAAAGCTTTAGGTCAAAAATAATAATTATAAAAACCTCGACTAGTCGAGGTTTTTATAATTCCGCAAATATTTTTTCTACTTCTTGGGGCGTGCTGACACGGACAAGATTGTATCTCAGGTCAGATGCCTGAGGGTGTCCTTTGACATAGAACAAGAGATGTTTGCGCATTTCTTGAAACCCTTTTGAACCCTTGTTTTCATATAGGAGATGAGCATGTTCAATGGCGGTAGCTTTTATTTCTGGCCAAGTTATTTCCGTATATTTACCAGTATTGATATAATCTTTGATTTGTTTAAAAAGCCAAGGTCGGCCATAGAGTGATCTAGCCAAAGCAATGCCGTCAGCTTTGGTGTATTCTAGATCTTTAACTACTGATTCGATAGTTTGGAATGACCCATTGATCAGAAAAATGCCTTTGGTAAATTTTTCGCGTAAAATTTTGAGCATTTCCAAGTCCACTGGTCCGGTAAAAGGTATTTCATAGCTTCGGCCATGTATGATGACAGCTGCTAGGGGGTATTCTTCTAAGGCGCTTAATAAATCCAAGGCAGTGATTTTACCTTTTTCTGGTGCACCGGTGATAGCATTGAGGCCGACGCGACTTTTTATAGAAACCGGTATAGTGACTGCTTCTATAGTATTGGCTACAATTTTTTTCACAGTTTCCATATCGCGGAGTAGGCAGATACCCCCACCGTGGCCAGCTACTTTTTTGGCTGGACAACCAAAATTGATATCTACTCCCGCAAAGCCCAATTGCTCTATCAATTTGGCAGCCTTGGGATAGAGCTCGCTTCTTTTGCCAAAAATTTGGGCAATGACCGGTTGTTCTTGGGCTTTGTATTCCAGCATTTTGAGGGTTTTTTTGCTATCATAATACAGGGCATCCACTGAGACAAATTCAGTGTAGACCACATCGGCTCCCCATTTTTTGCACAATTGTCGCCAAGCAGAATCAGTGATGCCGGCCATTGGCGTGCTAGTGATAATGGGTTTATTCAATTTTTGCCAAAAATTAGACATATATAAAAATCCTAAAAGAGGAGTTTAGGATTATTTATAGCAGATAAAAGCATTATTGGCAATATTTAGAGCCAATCTTTTTTCTTGAAAATGACTAGCAAACTCAGCATGACTACAGCCATGATTGATATGACAATATAAAAATCTAAATGTAGGCCAATGATAGGGGTCGAGTCTGTGCGCATGCCAAATATGACGGCCAATAGATTAGCTGGCATCAAAACTACCGATATGATAGTGAGGACCTTGATGACTTCATTGAGCTTGTAGGATAGCAATGATTCATTGGCTTCATGAAAAGCAGAAATATTTTCTTTTTGGGTTTCCAGGATATCCCAGATATCTTTGGTGCGATCCAAGATATTGGAAAAATATATTTCAGTATTATCTGGCATAAATACTTTGGTGCGACTGCCCATTAGTTTTTTGATAATATTTTTGTGGGCTTGCATTATTTTGCGGAGATTAACAATGTTTCTTTTGATGTTCAAAATTTCTCTGGCTACCAATTTTTCTTTACCGGCAAAAATATTATGTTCCATTTCTTCGATGTCTTGATTGACGTGATCGAGCATAGGCATAGTATAGTTTTGGAGACGATGCAGTATTTCGTATAGTAAAAATACCGGATGACTTTGCATATATTGATCTTGGCTATAATCATTTTTTTGCATGTCATGAAAAAAATTATCAACCACCTGGGTCAGTCCATCGCTAATGGTCACTAAATATTTTGGCCCAATAAAAAAATCAATTTCACTGGATTCTATGACTTTATTTTTGCGGTCATAAAAAGGAAATGTCAAAATAAAAAATATATAATGCGGATATTCACTGATTTGTGGTCGCTGGACACGGCCAATGCAGTCCTCAAGATCCAGTGGGTGGAATTGAAACTCTTTGCGCAGAGCATCTATGTCAGCAGGAGTTGGTTTAGTGACGTGTAGCCAAGTCACCCTTTTAGTTTTTATTTGATTGATCGCCATTTTTTTATTTTTATTTTCAGCTAAATATTTTTTGATGCTGATATTAGGTAGCGTATTTACTTCACATAGTGAATTATAGCATTTTTTTTGCCACTAGAAAAGATTTTTGGAAAAATAATAGCTTTGTGTTATAATTAGCTCAATGATTTTTTGTCAAAATGCTTGGATACAATAAGAAAAAATATTCAACTAAGGCTTTTTTTGAGTCTAGATTTGTCAATATTATTTTGGTTGTTTTATTGATTTTATCTTTGACAAAGGTAGTGAAAGAGGCCATTGTCCGTTATGAAATAAATAAAGAAATAACAGCTTTAGAAAATCAACTGGGTGATCTAGAGAGTAAGTCAGGCAAGATTGAAAATATGATAGCTTATCTCAAAACTGATCAATACATAGAAAAAGAGGCTAGGACCAAGCTCAATCTAGTCAAACCTGGTGAAAAACAAATTAATTTTACATCTAGTACGGATACCTATGCTAAGGTAGATGCCAACAAAGAAGATTCAAATTATATTAAGTGGTTTAATTATTTTTTTAAATGAAAAAAATTAGTGTAAAAATTTTTAGTGCCAAAAAGAGGATTATTATTTTTGTGGTTATTATCCTGGGTTTATTGATTGCGAGTCAGTGGTGGTCTATACGGATGGTTTATGCTGGTAAATTCAATCAAGATACCGCTTTTTTCTTTGCCAAGGTTTATAGACTCAATGCTGGTAATGTTTGGACGGGCAACAAAAAAATAAATATCAGCCTAGCTACTTATTTGTCTGATGAGCAATTTGCCTTTGATTATCTGCGTAAACAAGCAAAAACCAAGGGTGAAGAGTTGAATATGAGCGAAGAGCAAATGAAGGATATTGCTTGGGATAAGGTATTGAGGCAGGCTTGGGTGGATAATTTGGCGACCAATAATAAAGTACAGATATCAGACCAAGATTTTGAGGATTTTTATACTAGCATTGGTGGCAAAGAGGACTTGGAGCAAAGCTTGAAAAATGCCGGCATTGATTTTGGTCAGTACAAAAAATTTGTCATCAAACCATCTATAATAGAGGCTCGAGTTTATAAATATCTTTTGGATAACTTTAATGATTTAGAAGGTATGCAAAAAGCTCAAAATGCCTACAAAGCTTTGGTGGATGATCATCAAAAATTTGAAGATGTAGCTCAAGAATTTTCTGATGATATGACCTATGTCAATGACAGTATGTTTGTCAGTGTTGAGGAGCTAGGTGAATTTGGTGAGCCAATCCAAGCTCTGAAAGCCGGTGAGTATAGCAAGATCATGGTGCTACCAGGTAATCCTGGCTATTATGTAATTTGGCTACTCAAGGGGACTAGTGTGGATGATGCCACGCAAAAAGAAATTAAGGAGCTCAGAGGCATAGCAATTCGTGCTAAGAGTATGGAAGATTTTTATGCTGATTGGAAAAATAATTCTCAGATAAACAAATGGTACAAATAAAAAATAAATTAAAATATTTCATTATTGCTATATTTTTTAGCGCCTTGGCCTCATCGGCTAGCGCTAGCGTTGAAGTGATTAACACTGATTTTTTCCGTAAAATATCACTGGGTAATTTGAACCTGACCTTAGTCGATTGGGATAAAAATATTAGTCAGTGGGTGGTAGATTGGCAGCCATTGGCAGGGGATATTTTTGAATTGGGTCTATACCCTTCAAATTCTTTGCCTAGTTTTATTTTGACTTCCCATGATAGCTGGCTTTTTAGTTTGGATCAGAACAATTGGCAGCAATTAAACAATACTACAATCAAGGCTAGTAAGATTTTTTTGAAAAAAGATCCCAATCAAAATACGCTGGAGCCTATAGATTTAAAAATCAATTTAGCACCAGAATTTTTTACCATTAGTGAATATTTGGAGTATAGTTTACCAGAAAATTTAAATTTGATTTCCAAAGTGTATAAAGTGGATGCTCAAAAAAGTGACTTTACTGCTCAATTTTATTATAATATTGATAGTGATAGTCACAAGCAGATTTTTCAGTACAATCCGGCTGTCGGTACTTGGACCAAGATCGAAGACGGCTACAATAATGTTGAAGAAAAATTTATCAAAAAATCTTTTACTAAAATCACAGAACCTTTTTATGTAGCTATTTTTGAAGATATCACTACTCATGACGGCATAGCAAGCTTTTATGATCAATCACGCTATCGTAGCTTTGGCTACAAAAATGGTCTATACGCAGCTTCTCGTCATTATCCAAAGGGCACTAAGCTAAAAATCACTCGACTGCTGACTGGTAAATCTATCATCATCACAGTCAATGATTATGGTCCGGAGTCTAGGACTGGTCGCTTGGTAGATCTTGATAAATTTGCTTTTAAACAGATTGCCTCATTGGGCGCAGGCTTAATATATGTAAAAGTTGAACCACTATGATTGAGATAAAAAATCTCTCCAAAACTTATAAAAAAAATATTCCAGCTCTCAAGGATATTAGCCTCAAAGTAATGCCAGGGGAGTTTGTCTCTATTGTCGGACAGAGTGGTAGTGGCAAATCTACTTTGATCAAGGTGATCATTGCTGAAGAAAAGCCGACATCAGGACAAGTTATCATTGGCGGTTGGGATATCACTCATATCAAAGATTATGAAATACCCACTTTGCGACGTCAATTGGGTATCATCTTTCAGGATTATAAGCTCTTACCCAAAAAAACAGCTTATGAAAATATTGCTTTTGCTTTACAAGTCTGTGGCTACAAACCAAAAGATATTCACAAGATAGTAGAGCAAATGCTTGCTTTGGTCGGCCTCAAAGACAAAGGTGATCGTTATCCTAGACAGCTTTCAGGCGGTGAACAGCAAAGAGTGGCTATCGGACGCAGTTTGGTACACAAGCCAAAATTGTTAGTGGCTGATGAGCCTACTGGCAATCTTGATTCTATTAATACTCGGGATATTATTGATTTATTAAAAAAAATTAACAGCATGGGCACTACTGTATTGTTGGTCACTCACAATCGTGATGTAGTCAACAATCTAAAAAGTAGAGTAGTCACTTTGGACCACGGCTATGTGATCAGTGATCAAGCTCACGGTCGTTATTTATTATAAAAATATGTATAGTTTTTTTAGAATTATAAAATTTGCTTTACAGGGTTTTTTTAGAAATTTTTGGCTATCACTAGTTACTATCACCATGATGTTTTTGTCTATTTTTTCAGTCACCTTACTCTTGGGCATAGACTATCTGAAGCAAGCCACTCTCAAGGGTGTTGAGCAAAAAGTAGATATTTTGGTTTCTTTGAAGCCCAATATCAGCAAAGAAGATCTGGACTCACTTTATGATGATTTAAAATATTTACCAGAGGTAAAAAAAGTCACCATTATAACCCCAGAAGACAATAAGCGCTTATTTCAAGAACGCAATGCCGATAGCTCTGTACTGAAAGCTTTGGATATTTTTGGTGAAGATGAAAATCCATTCAATTATAATCTAGCAGTGAATGCCTATGATCTAAATCAGTATCAAAAAATTCTAGATTTTATACAACAAGATAAATATGCCAGCTTGATAGAGAGTAGTGCTTTTCATAACTATGAACAATTTATCACGCAGATCAACAAAATAGCCGACTCGGTCAATCGTTATAGCTGGTATTTGATAGGTATATTTATTTTGATTTCGGCCATAGTGATATTCAATACGATTCGCATGAGTATTTATACTCGCAAAGACGAGATTATGATCATCAAATTGGTGGGAGCTAGCAATTGGTTTGTGCAGATGCCCTTCATCATAGAAAGTTTACTTTATGCATTATTAGCTTTGGCCTTGGTAGTTTTACTTGTTTTTATATTAGCTAATTTTTTACAACCATCACTCAATGTATATTATCAGGGGACAGATGTGATAGATTTGACTAGTTATTTTCAGAGTAAGTTTTTGTTGATTTTTGGTGGACAATTTTTAGCCCTGGCCTTTTTAAATGTGGCTAGCACTTTGTTTGCAGTCAGAAAATATTTGAAAGTTTAA
>CAYUER010000005.1:0-7306 GCA_964443785.1 uncultured Gammaproteobacteria bacterium | reverse complement strand
TTTAATTTACAAAAATTATTCAGTCACTACATCAATGTAGCGGGTATTTTTTAGACTACCATCAAAACGCTTTTTCTTGAGCATGCGGAATTTTACAGCGCCAGCTACTTGAGCAAAAAGAGTGTCATCTTTACCTCTTTTGACATTTACACCAGCTTTGAATTTGGTGCCTCTTTGACGAACTAAAACAGCGCCAGCTTTGGCCTTTTGACCGGCAAACAATTTGACTCCTAAGCGCTGAGCCTGGGAATCACGGCCGAGGGTTGTAGATCCTTGTGATTTCTTATGTGCCATATTTTTACTTAAATTATTCGCTAAAAATGTAAAAATAGTATAATGGAAAAATATAAAAAAGTCAAGCCCAGCATGAGGTATCCGGCAAGATAGCTCCCGTCAGGCCTGACTCGCAGGCATTTAAATGAGTTTGAGGCTTTGTTTTTTGGGTAAAATATTGAAATAACGGTCAATCATAATCTTACGGCTATATTTTTTCAAAAGCTCATCTTCTTTACTAAGCATCATTTTTCTGTACCAAAATTTGATTTTACGTTTAGCCATATTATTGATTGAAAGTTCTTAAGACGCCCCTGACAATACCTTGGATAGCCGGGTTTTTGTCATAAATGGGCTGCATAGTACTATTGGCTGGCTGGAGTCTAATACGGTCCTTTTCTCGGTAATAACGCTTGAGGGTAGCATAAGTATTGTCTAGTAGTGCTACTACTACATCACCATTTTGTGGGTAAAAACTACGCTCTACAATGACATAATCTCCATCCAAGATGCCATCTTCGATCATAGAGTCACCGCGTACTTTGAGTACATAGCTATTTTCATCTCTAGCCATATTTTGGGGTACGCTAATGGTTTCATTTTGCTCTATAGCCTCAATAGGTTCACCAGCGGCTATCAGACCGACTAATGGTAGCTCTATAGCCTTGCCAAAGCGGTAGCTGACCAGCTCCAGAGAGCGAGCAGCATTGTGAGTGCTGGTAATCAGGCCCTTGTCCTCCAAAGCGCGGATATGATCATGAACAGTAGCTGTAGAGGAGAGACCAAAGTATTCGGCAATTTCTCGATAGCTAGGAGCATAACCATTGAGCTGGATAAACTCGGTCACATAGTCGAGAATTTGTTTTTGTTTTTTAGTAAGCTGTGGCATAGCATTGAGTTAAAAAGTTTTAAAGTTTACAAGTTATAAAGTTAAAACTTTATAACTTTCTAACCTGCAAACTCGTTAACTTCATTATATACCGAACAAAAAGCGAAAGTCAAGGATTATGGTGTGGATAACTTGAAAATATAGTAGTTTATTACATTTTTTGTAGTATTTGTTGCGTAATAAAATTTATCAAATATTATTTTTGCTTGACTAGATAAAATTAGATAATAAAAAAACACCGGTAATAGATGAATTCGGTGTTTTCTATTTTTTTATTCCTGAATAGTCAGGTAAAAATTCTCTTCAGGTGTCAGCACAAACAAACGATCGCCTTTTTTATTAAATAAGTATAATTTTTTGAGGGGGTTTTCTAAAAGAGAAAAAGTATTTCTTTTGTCACGGCCGTCAATTTCAGTGATATAAGTTTGGTCATTGCTTTCGTTGAGGAAGTAGCTACCATTGGGATGCCAGAGAACATCAGAAACTATCTGGGAAGAGCGGTCAATGAGGGCGGACCAATCTTTTTTAAAATTATATAGGCTAGTTTCATAACCATTGGTATAGAGTATCCTTTCGTCGTGTATGTCAGCAATAGTATGGGGAATGATGACTGGATCATTGTCAATTTTTTTGACATAGAGTCCAGATCCTAGGGCAAAAATCACCAGCTCGTCATCAGCTTGCCAAGCCTTGAGAGAACCTTGGTTGAGATTGTGAATAGAATCGCTAACGCTGAGGTTTAATTTTTTTATTTTTTGAAAGCTATAGTTTTTGTCAGTATTGGCCAGAGTCAGTAGATAATCACCAGCCAAATCAAAATCAACAAAAGGCCAAGCGCTTTCTAGGGCTAGATCTTTGGCGTTGAGAGCATTGCGATAGTGACGGTATATCTTGGTATTTTTTTGGTACCAAATCAGGTTGGCGTCATTGTTGTCCCAGAGTATTTTGTCAGGACTTACGATGTTGAGGGTTTGGGTTTTCTTTTGGTCAAGATTGAAGATAAAATATTGATCAGCTAGCTGGAGTAATATTTCGGCGTTATTAGGTGACCAATCTCTGAGCTCATATTTTTGGTCAAATTTGAAAACCAAGAGAGTCTTGCCTTGCTCGATGTTAGTGACATAGAGATTGTTCTCGGTATCGAGGTGGGCGTATTGGTTTTTTTGCTTATTGACTATCCAGTGTTGGCTACCAGTAGAAAGGTTGGTCTTTTCTCTATTTTCTAAAAATAACACTATATCTTCAGCAAAGGTAGTTTCTCCAGAATAAATTTCTAACTTTTTACTCCATGGTAAATATTTGTCTTTTTTGACAGTGATATTGTATTTACCAGAGGAAATCTCCACTACTTGTGTAGGAGTTTTTGGTTTGATTTTTTGTTCATCAATATAAATCTCTGCTCCACTGGGATAGGATTTGATATAGAGGGCACCATTTTTTTCGATATTGCGGTTGGTCCAATTGTAGCGATAGCCTAAAGCATAAAAAATCAAAATCGGCGCTATGATGATAAATAGGGCAATAAAGCCAATATAAGTAAAACGACTAAATGTTTTGTTCATCTTGTTGGAAAATGGATTTTAGGGTATTATTTATGGTGATAATTTATCATTACTATACTATGTCTAAATTTATAATTCAAGGAGGTAATCATCTACACGGTAGTATCAAAGTTTCTGGTTTCAAGAATGCTGCTACGCCGATTATTGCCTCGACAGTCATGTGTAAAGAGAAAATAAAGCTACACAATGTTCCAGTCATTGAGGATGTCAAAAAAATGATTCAAATCTTGGTTTCTATGGGCTCCAAGGTTGTCTGGACTGACAAAAATAGCATAGAAATTGATAATGCCAATCTTGATCCAGAAAAGCTAGATATGGAGCTGATTAAAACTATGCGTTCTTCAATATTATTGATGGGCGCTTTGGTCAGTAGATTTGGCAAGCTAAAAACTAGAGAGCCTGGCGGTTGTCAGATTGGCGCTCGTTCCTTGGATGCTCACTTGATGGGCTTTGAGCAGTTGGGCATTGATATCCAAAGTGATGGCAAGTTTTTTATTTTGGAAAAAAAGAGAGCGTCGGCCGATACTATTACTATGAGTGAATTTTCGGTCACTGGGACTGAAAATATGATCATGGCTGCGACTTTAAATCATGGCGCTATTACTATCAATATAGCAGCCGCTGACCCTTCGGTCCAAGATTTGTGTTGGTTTTTGCAGTCCATGGGAGCAGAGATTGAGGGTGTTGGCACACATACTTTGAGAGTAAAGGGTGTCAAAGCTCTGCACGCTACTGAATATCATGTCATGCCCGATCCAATAGAGACTGGCACTTTTATCTGTTTAGCTGGAGCTACTCGTTCAGATTTGGAAATCCAAAATTGTGCTCCACATTTTATGGCTTTGGAGATTGAAAAATATCGAGAGGTTGGTCTGAAAATAGATATAGAGTATTTAGCTGAAAATAAAAATCCCGCTTATCGTCTAGCTAATATCAAAGTCAGTGGTAAAGTCGAGCTCAAGGCTATCAAAAAATTGCACGACATGCCTTACCCGGGTTTTGCTGCTGATTTGTTGCAGCCATTTTCGGTTTTGATGACCCAAGCAGAGGGCACATCTTTGATTCATGACTGGATGTATGATGGTCGTTTGAAATATGTAGCTGAGCTCAAAAAAATGGGAGCAAACATTGTGGTGTCTGATCCGCATCGTATTATCATCATTGGCCCATCAGCTTTGTTTGGCAAGGAAATTACTAGTTTTGATTTACGAGCAGGAGCGACTTTGATTATTGCTGCTTTGGCTGCCACTGGTACTAGTGTAGTGGATAATATTTATCAAGTTGATAGAGGCTACGAAGCCCTAGACCTACGCTTGGCAGCCCTGGGCGCCAAGATAGAAAGGACAGTAGAATAATATATGGACCAATTTCAAACTTTTGCGGCTGGATCTGGCAATCAATCAAAGCCTTGGTATCAGCATTATAAAAAATCTTATCTGTGGGTCTTAGTGATTGTAGCGACTTTTGTGTTTGGCTTTTTCTTGGGTCAAAGCAATGTCGAGAGTGATGATGCGCAGATTATTACCAAAACTAGTGATACTTTGGCTAGTATTTTTTCTAATAGCCAAAATATTGATACCAAACTTTTTCAGGAAGTATGGGATACACTACATGGTGAATATATTGATAAGACCAAGATCGATGATTCAAAACTTTATTATGGCTCGATTTATGGGATGGTTGCTGCCTTGGGTGATCCGCATACTACTTTTATGGATCCAGATTCTTTTCAAGAGTTTCAAAGTGATTTGAAGGGAGAGTTTTCTGGTATTGGGGCAGAAATTGGTCGCAAAAATAATATGATTATGATTATCGCTGCTTTGCCAGGTACGCCAGCTGAGAAAGCTGGCCTCAAGAGTGGTGATCGTATTTTGGCAGTCGATAAAAAAGATGTAGTAGATTTGTCAGCTGATCAAGTGGTGTCTTTTATCCGTGGAGAAAAGGGAACTAAAGTCACTTTGTCTATATTATCCAAAGGAGAAAACACAGCCAAAGATGTGACCATTACTCGTGATAAAATCAGTGTCCCCAGCGTCAGCTACCAAAAAGAAAATGGCATCGCAGTCATCAAGATTACTAGTTTCAATGATGATACATCTAAAGTTTTTGAAAATACAGCGCGTAAGATATTAAATGACAATCCTAAGGGTTTGATCATTGATTTAAGGGGCAATCCCGGTGGCTATCTAGACAAAGCCGTGGATCTAGCTGGCTATTGGCTAGAGCCTGGTCAAGTAGTAGTCAGAGAAGAATTTGCTGATAAGAGTAGAAATTTAGAACACAAGGCAGCCGGTAGTATTAGCTTGCGCAAATTCAAAACAGTTGTTTTGGTCAATGAGGGTTCAGCTTCCGCTTCAGAAATTTTAGCTGGTGCTCTACAGGATTATAATATTGCTCAATTGGTTGGCCAAAAGACTTATGGCAAGGGCTCTGTCCAACAATTGATTGATTTGCGTAGTGATTCTGCTCTCAAAATCACCGTAGCCAAATGGCTCACGCCAATGGGTACATCGATAGAGCCGGATGGCATCACGCCTGATGAGTTGGTTGAGCTGACTATCGATGATTATAACAACGACCAAGATCCTCAAATGGATAAAGCTATAGAATTGATTAATAAGCAATAATGAAAGTTATTTTATTAGAAAATATACCCTCTCTAGGTAAAAAGGGTGACATCAAAGATGTCAGTGAGGGGCATGCCATGAATTTTCTTTTACCTCAAAAAAAAGCTACTCTAGCTACTACAGCGAGCGTCAAGCATGTCCAACACCAAAAAGATGAGCAAGAAAAAAATTTGGCTGCCCAGCAAGCTAAATATATCAAAATTACCAAAAATCTAAACAATCAAAGTTTAAATTTTGTTGGCAAGACCTCAGAAAAAAATCACCTCTTTGCTGGTATTGGTGTTGATGAAATCATAGCTTTTGTCAAAAAAAATTATAATTTAGATTTGCATAGCAATTGGTTTGTTGAAAATTATTTTTTTAAAACTACTGGTAAATTTCCGGTTTCTTTGAAATTACCAAATCACGAAAAAGTTTTGATCACTATAATTATTAAATCGCCTAGCGAGAAAGAGTAAAATTGTGCTGGTAGATCATCCAAAATTTATTTTTATCACTGGTGGCGTTTGTTCGGGCTTGGGCAAGGGTATTGCCTCGGCTTCTATAGGCGCTATTTTGCGTTCGGCTGGTTTCAGTGTTTTTTCTTTGAAGCTTGATCCCTATCTGAATATCGATCCAGGTACTATGAGTCCTTATCAGCACGGTGAAGTTTATGTCACTGATGATGGTACAGAGACAGATCTTGATCTCGGTCATTATGAAAGATTTATCGATGTCAGCCTGACTAGACTATCCAATCTCACGACTGGTCGTATTTATGAAAAAGTATTAAAAGGCGAGCGGAGCGGGGCATATTTGGGTAAAACTATCCAAATCATCCCTCATATTACCAATGAAATCAAAGACTATATCAAGCAAGCAGCTAGCGAGAGTAAGGCTGATTTTATTTTGGTAGAAATTGGCGGTACAGTCGGTGATATCGAAGGTGAGCCGTATTTGGAAGCAGCTCGCCAATTTCGTCAGGAGATTGGTCAGTCCAATGTTTTGTTTGTTCACCTGACCTTGTTGCCATACCTCAAAACTTCCGGTGAGCTCAAAACCAAGCCAACTCAAATGTCCGTGCGGGAGCTCTATCGACGTGGTATTCAGCCAGATATTATTTTGGTGCGTTCTGATTTGCCAGTGACCAAAGAAGCTATTCAAAAAATTGCTCTTTTTTCTGATGTTTCAGAGTCAGCGGTCATACCAGCACCGACAGTCAAGACTATCTATGAGGTGCCAATCAATTTTGAAAAAAAACATCACATTTCTAGTATTATTTTTGATAAATTGCAAGTAACCAAAAGAAAAACTCGTCTGGATGATTGGGAAGCTTTGGTCAAAAAAATAATCACCAATCATAAACAAAAAATGCCCATAGCTTTGGTGGGCAAATACAATGAAAATCACGATGCTTATATCAGTGTGATTGAGGCCTTGAAATCAGCTTGTTATCACAACAATGTTTCTTTGGACTTGATTTGGGTCAATGCAGCCAAGCTTGAGAAAAATGATCAAGCTGAATATGCTAAATTAAAAAAAGTAGCTGGTATTGTCGTGCCTGGTGGATTTGGTCATCGTGGAGTAGAGGGCAAGATTTTGGCTGCCAAGTATGCTCGAGAAAATAAAAAACCATATTTAGGTCTGTGTCTAGGCATGCAAGTAGCGACTATCGAGTTTGCTCGACATGTACTGAATACAGCTGATGCTCACTCGACTGAGATGAATCCCAAAACAGCCAATCCAGTGATACATATTTTACCAGGGCATACTGCCGAAGAAGAAAAGGGCGGCACTTTACGCTTGGGTTCTTATCCTTGTGTCTTGGACAAAGAGTCATTGAGCTACAAGGCCTATCAAAAATCACGCATTGATGAGCGTCATAGGCACCGCTACGAGTTCAATATGGATTATCGAGAGGCGTTAGAAAAAGCTGGTTTGCGCATTGCTGGTCTTTCACCAGACAAAAGATTAGT
>CAYUER010000004.1:2233-48572 GCA_964443785.1 uncultured Gammaproteobacteria bacterium | reverse complement strand
ATACCATAGCATGGAAGTTTCTTAAAAACACTAGTACCAACCAGGTACTAGTGTTGTTTTTTAGAGACGATTTTTGGTAACAAACATCGCATCACCAAAAGAAAAGAAACGATACTTTTTCTGGACAGCCAAATGATAGCAATCCATGATCGCCTGCCGACCAGCTAAAGCCGAGACCATAAATAGTAGCGAACTTTTTGGCAAATGAAAGTTAGTAATCAATTCATCGACAAAACGATACTTGTATCCAGGATAAATATAAATATCCACCCAACTTTTGCCACTCTTGAGCTGGCCACTGGCATCACTCATAGCTTCTAGGCTACGAGCTGTAGTAGTACCGACAGCAATAATATTTTTACCTTGTTTTTTTAGATCATTCAAAGCCTTGGCAGTCCGTTGATCTATCTCTACCCACTCTTTGTGAATATGATGCTGAGTAATATCTGTAGCAGTCACTGGCGCAAAGGTACCAAGGCCAACATGGAGGGTGACTTTGAAAATTTGCACACCTTTTTTCTGCAATTTTTTTAGAAGTTGAGGAGTAAAATGTAGTCCGGCGGTCGGCGCCGCTACCGAGCCTCTGTTTTTGGCATAGGTAGTCTGGTAACGCTGGCGGACAGCCCTAGTATCTTTGGCTTTGATGTATGGAGGCAAAGGCGTCTGCCCATACTGCTCTATTTTTTTGTCCAAGGTCCGCCCAGAGACATTGAACTTGATTTGCCAAATATTATCTTTTTCTTGTTTTATGAAGTGAGCTGAAAAATTCCTAGCAAAATCTATTTGGTCGCCGACACTAAAGCGCCGACCGCCGACCATCACCTGGTAGCTATTCACAGCTATTTCTTGCAACAAAAATATTTCTAAAACACCACCAGTTTTTTTCTTGGCTTTGAGTCTGGCTGGAAAAACTTTAGTTTCATTGAGCACCAAGACATCATCATTCCCTAGCATATCAGCTAAGTCATAAAAATGCTTATGTTGTATTTTTTTACTTATTCGATCAAAAACAAACAAGCGTGAATGATCACGCGGACTGATAGGCTTTTGAGCAATAAGCTCAGTTGGTAAATGATAATAAAATAATTTTATGTTCATATATTTCTTACCCCCTCTGTCCTACCGGACATCTCCCCCTAAATTAGGGGGAGAAAGAGAGGGGGTGTTAATTTTTCTGTGAGTAAATACACCCACAATAATCCTGTCTATAAAAACCCTCTTCTTTTGATAGCTGACTAGCTATTTTGAAGCCCTCATTTTTCTTCCAATCAGCTGTGATAAATGGCAAGCCCACAATATCAGCAATCCTCACGCCAATGCGATTGATCTGCTCAGCACTCTTGTGGGGGCTGATTGATAAGACTGTAGTCCAATAGTCAAAACCTTGTTCCTTGGCATAGCGGGCTGATTCTGCTAAACGGATATCAAAACAAACCTCACACCTTTTACCTTTTTCTGGCTCATGTTCTAGGCCTTTTGTTTTATCAAGCCAGTTGGCACTATCATAAGGACCCTCTATAAAATCTATTTGCAATTTTTCTGAGTATTTTTTCAACTCATCACGACGCTTGTTATACTCTAAGCGTGGGTGAATATTGGGATCGTAAAAATAAATTGTCACCTGATAGCCAGCTGACAATTTTTGTAAAACATAGATTGAGCAGGGCGCGCAACAGGTGTGCAGGAGAAGCTTAGGTTTCATCTTTTTATTTCCTGGCTAATTTTTCCCTAATCATTTCGTCAATAGCTTTTTGTAATTTTTGCAAATCTTCTGACGACCCTTTAAATCCTGGTGTAGATTGATACCAAGAATTTTTAAAATCAACATCCTGTACTTTATGTTCAAGATCAAACTTCACGTAACCCTCAGTCAATGTTTTTTCGGGATCGACCCCACAAGAATCAAATAAATTTTTATGCGTAGAGGCTGTTAAAAAAATAGTATAATTTTCACTAACCACAAAACACCAAGTACCGCTTGGAACACCATTGATATCAACCTTTTTAAAGTCTAATAATTCTTTATAGTTAATGTCACTAGGTATATTTTCAAAAGACATATTTTTAAATAACTTTACTACTCAATTTTTTATGTAAAATATTTCCCCTATAAACAGTTATTGCTAATGAAAAATTTATTACTACTAAATAGATGGGAAACAATAATTCTGACGCGCCAAAAGTTTTTAAAGCAAAAAAACTAGTCACAGCATTGAATGTCCCAGTGGTATAAGCTTCTATGGATTCTGTCTCCGGATACTTCCAGCACTTGATCAATGTTGGAACAGCCGCAAATAAATCACTAGCAATGGCAAAAATAATTGCTACTAAAGGCTGCTTGGTGATGGCCCACAGAATCAAAGCTAAAATAGATAAACCGCCACAAATATAATCAAATTTTTCTAGTTTCCAATAAGCCTTTTTATTAATGAACGAGGCAACAAAAACCAACAATGGCGCAAAGCCCGCCATGAAAACTGGCAAGGTTGCTAAACGCACTCCATCTGACCACGCTGCCACCGTAGCAATTAGTGGGGCTATTGACCACATTAGCCAAGTGACTCGATTTGGCTTAGTCTCACCTTTTAAAGTCTGCTTGATATAGACATAGACACCAGCTATGTTGGCAATTGCTCCTAAAAAAACTACATACTGCATTATTTATATAATTAACCACTAAAACAACTTCCCGTCCTCTGGCGCTTTCAGTCCAAAATATTCATAGGTCCTGGGTGTAGCCACGCGGCCTTTGGCAGTACGGGCTAAAAACCCAAGCTGCATCAAGTAGGGCTCAATGATCTCTTCTATAGTACCAGCCTCTTCTTGGACAGCAGCCGCTAAGGTATTGAGGCCCACTGGTCCGCCTTTGAAATTATCAATTATTACTTTCAGCAGCCTGCGATCGAGATCATCCAAGCCATATTGGTCTATGGCCATCAGGTCTAGAGATTTTTTGGTCAGGTCGAGCGAGATATTGCCATCAGCTTTTACTTGAGCGTAGTCGCGGACACGCTTCAAGACGCGATTGGCAATACGCGGCGTAGCTCGACTACGGGAGGCAATCTCGGCTCTGGCTGCTGGCGCAGTCTCTACTCCCAAGATATGAGCCGAACGCTTCAAGATATCTGATAGCTCCTCAGGATTATAAAAATCCAAGCGAAAAGTCATACCAAATCTATCGCGGAGTGGTGAAGACAAAAGATTGTATCTAGTAGTAGCGCCAATCAAAGTAAACTTTGGCAAATCTAGTCTCAAAATCTGAGCAGATGGCCCCTTACCCAAGATGATATCCAAAGCAAAATCCTCCATGGCTGGATAAAGTATTTCTTCGATAGTTTTGTTGAGACGATGGATCTCGTCAATGAATAGGACATCTCCGGGTTGGAGATTAGTGATCACCGCTGCCAGGTCACCAGCTTTGGTGATGGCAGGCCCTGAGGTGACCTTGATACCAGCACCCATCTCCTTGGCAATGATATGAGCCAAGGTAGTCTTACCCAAGCCAGGAGGACCATAGAGCAAGACATGATCTAGTGGCTCGCCCCTACCTTTGGCAGCTTGGAGGACAATATCAAGATTGGCCTTGACCTGACTCTGGCCGATGTAGTCCTGCAAACTTTGTGGCCGTAAAGTCAGATCCAGCACTTTGTCAGAGCTCTGCTCTACCGCTGATATTATTCTGTCGCTCATGAAGTCTTAGCTAGTAGCTAAATTAGATAAAAGTAATGTTTGACACTTTGTCATCAGCATCTTTGAAGCGCATCAAACGCACACCTTGGGTAGCGCGTCCTAGGATACTGACTGATTTTATAGGCAGTCTGATGACTTGACCTTTTTTGGAGATGATGATGATATCTTCATTTTCTGCTCGCGCACTGATAATGCGAGCGCCAGCTATAGTGCCTGTCTTGGCAGTGATTTGCGCAGTCTTGATGCCTGAGCCACCGCGTCCTTGGACTTTGTAGGCAGACAAGGCTGTGCGCTTACCAAAACCATTGTGCATGATGACAAAGAGCTGTTCGTCCTTGCCCGCCTTACCCTCTGGTATGATATCAAAACCGACTACTTCATCATTTTTCTTTAAGCGTACTGAGCGCACACCAGCGGCATTGCGTCCCATATCACGCACATCTTTTTCTTTGAAACGGATAGACTGGCCATTGGCTGTCACTAGGATGATGTCATCCTTGCCAGTCGATGGCTGGACCCAATTCAAAGCATCGTCGCCTTTTAGCTTGATAGCGATCAGGCCTGAACGGCGGACATTGCTAAACTGATCCAAGGCTACTTTTTTGATGATACCTAGACGAGTGACCATGACAAAATATTTGAAAGCACTGAAATCTTCACTCTGCAAAATAGAGGAAATTTTTTCTTCCGGAGAGAGCTGGAGAAAATTGACGATATTTTGTCCTTTGGAGGTACGAGACATGGCTGGCACTTCGTAGGCCTTGAGCTGAAAGGCTCTACCCTTGGTCGTGAAAAACATCAAGTCAGCATGAGTGTTGGTAGCCAAGAATAATTGCACCTCATCTTGCTCCTTGGTAGTCAGACCAATCACTCCCTTGCCACCGCGCCCTTGAGTCTTGAAAATCTCTGGCGACAAACGCTTGATATAGCCATCATGTGTCAGGGTGATGACAGTAGATTCATTGGGGATCAAATCTTCGGTATTCATCTTGTTGACGGCGGACTTGACCACGCGAGTACGACGCTCATCAGCAAAGCGATCGCGCAAATCTTTGAGCTCATCCTTGATGATAGATAAGACTTTGGATTTGCTATTCAAAATAGCGGTCAACTCTTTGATGAGCTTGAGTTTGTCTTTCAATTCTTGCTCGATCTTTAGTCTCTCGAGATTGGCCAAGTTTTGCAAACGCATTTCCAAGATAGCCAGCGACTGTCTTTCAGACAGCTTGAACTTGGTCATCAAGTTGACTTTGGCTACTTCTTTATCTTTGGAGGCACGGATAGTCTTGATGACCATGTCGATCTTATCCAGAGCAATATTCAAGCCCTCCAAAATATGGGCTCTATCTTTGGCCTTATCCAAGTCATACTGCGTACGACGGACCACTACTACCTGACGATGCTTGATGTATTCTTCGAGAATACTCTTGAGAGTCAAGACTCTTGGCTGCAAACCATCAACTAGAGCCAACATGTTGACATGAAAAGTTTCTTGCAGCTGAGTGTACTTATAAAGATTGTTTAAAACTTTTTTGGGATAGGCTTCTTTCTTGAGCTCGATCACTACACGTACACCATGCCTATCTGATTCGTCGCGCAAATCTCTGATGCCATCGATTTTTTTATCTTTGACCAAGAGGGCGATTTTTTCTAGTAGGGTCGCCTTGTTGACCTGAAAAGGTATAGAAGTGATGATGATCTGATATTGACCAGCCTTGGTCTCAGTGATCTCTGCTTCACCACGACAGACAATACCGCCACGACCAGTAGCATAGACCGTCTTGATGTCTTCAGCGCTATAGATCACACCGCCAGTCGGATAGTCAGGTCCTTTGACAAACTCCAAAAGTTCATCAATGCTAGTGTCGGGATTGTCGATAATGGCTGTAGTAGCATCGATCAATTCACCTAGATTGTGTGGTGGTATCGAGGTCGACATACCGACAGCAATACCTGTAGCGCCATTGAGCAAAAGATTGGGCAATTTGGCTGGCAAAACTTTTGGCTCTTGATGCGAACCGTCATAGTTTGGTACAAAATCAACAGTATTTTTATCAATATCAAGCATCAACTCTTCAGCTAGAGCTTGCAGCTTGGCCTCAGTGTAGCGCATGGCCGCTGCACCATCACCATCCATGGAGCCAAAGTTTCCTTGGCCATTGACTAGGGTGTAGCGCATCGCAAAGTCTTGGGCCATGCGCACCATAGTGTCATAAATAGCTGAGTCACCATGGGGATGGTATTTACCCATCACTTCACCGACTACGGTCGCTGATTTTCTGAATTTGACATTGTGCTTGAGGCCGACGCTCCACATAGCATAGAGAATGCGACGATGCACTGGCTTCAAACCATCACGCACATCAGGCAAGGCACGAGAGACGATGACACTCATAGCATAGTCTAAGTAGGAGCTTTGCATTTCTTCGGCTAGAGACAAAGACTCTACTCGACCACGATTGTTGTCGCTGATAGCTGGGTCTAATTTCTTTTCGTCAGAATTTTTTTCTTTGGGAGAATTTGATTTTACTTTTGGCATAAAACTATTTAATACTTGTAGTGGCAGTACTAGACGATTGCGTCGTACTAGTCGGCGTTGTCGATGATTTACTATTTAAAAATGCTTGAGCGCTAGCTAATAGCTTTTCCTGTTGCTCGGCTTTGGCTATCTGATCCTGCATATCGTCCCACTGTAGCTTGGCTAGCTCTAGACCAGCTTTGACATCAGATAGCATATCTACCTCTACTATTGAGGCCAGAGACTGCTCAGTTGGCTGACTAGCAGCCTGTGAGCTGGGGCTGAGCTTTTGCCAGGCTAGAAGTAGACCAACAAAAAAAACTAAAGTGAAAAAATACGCTAAATAAATTTTATTTTTGTTTTGGTGTAAAATAATCATAATTATAATTGTGGTTTGAGTACTATCAGTTTTACATCATCCTGCGGCAAGTCTTTGGCGCTAATTTTGAATTTGTCATGCTCCTCTACTTTGACGCCAAACTCTTTGACAAAGATATCTAGGGAGTCTGCTTTGTTTTTAAGCTCTTTGACTTCGTAGCCACTTGGTATGACTAGGCGTGGCTCAATCTGGCCAATCAAGCTATTGGCTTGCTTAGCGTTAGCTAGCTCATTGCCACCGACTGGCAAGATCAAAATATCTGCCCCCTCCACGAGCTCTAAATCTTTGTCTGTCAGTGCTTGACCGCTGTGCTCACCCAAAAAAGCAATACGCACATCTTCAAAAATAATCAAATAAATCAGATGACCGTTGGTCTGACGACCATAAACAAAAATATCCTTGGTTTCGTATTCACCAGCACTATCGATCAGCATGACTTCTTCGTCGAGCTTGCAGTCAGTGATTTTTTGGGGATCAGTAAAGATAGCAATGTCGCCTTTGACTTTGCCATATTTAAAATTCTTGTCCAAGGCATAGGGATTCAAAACAATACTATGCTGACTATTTTGGATCTTAAAATAGTTATAGCCAGACCATGAAATATACATAGATTTTTACCAAATTAATCTTATTAAATCATCCTAATTTTAACATGATTTTTGATAAAAGTAAATCCCGTTAGAGAATCATATTAGCCTTAAAAATTGGGCAAAAAATGAATTTTCTCATCAAAAATTTTACTTTAAAATAAGACCCATAAATTTTTAATTCTCTAGCTGGGATAAACTCAAAAAATGACTAAAAATAAGCCTTTTTGCAGACAAAAAAGCTACTTGGGCGCGCCTATGGACACCCCTTGATTTTTTTAAAGGTTTATGTTAATATAAAGCAACTTAATTTTATTTAATAAGCATCTTGAGGGGTCGAATTTTGCTGGCCTTTCAAGAACTTGCGGCTTTTCAAGCCACGGGTTAACAAATTAATAATTAAATGACAAGCAAAAAACCTACAGCAACTTCTGACCACCCAATGGATCTTTTGTTGCAGCAAACTGACGCTATCAAAGTTCCTAAAATTGGCGACTTGGTAGAAGGTACTGTAATCAGCATCTCTAAAAATGAGATTTATCTAGACTTAGCCGGTATTACTACCGGTATTATTCGTGGTCGCGAAATCTACGATGAGTCTACTGAGTTTTCTAATTTAAAAATTGGCGATGTAGCGCAAGCTACCGTGGTGGGCCTAGACAATGAAAATGGCTACATGGAACTATCCTTGCGTGAAGCTGGCCACAAAAAAGCTTGGGACAATTTGGAAAAATTATACAAAGAAGGCAAAATTGTTGACTCCAAAGTCATCGATGCCAACAAAGGCGGTTTGATGATCAAGATTGGCAATGTCATTGGTTTCTTACCAGTATCCCAATTGACCATTGAGCACTATCCTCGCATCGAAGGTGGTGATAAAAATAAAATATTGACTCACCTCAAAAGTTTTACCAATCAATTATTAAAAACCAAAATCATTGATGTCAATGAAAAAGACGAAAAATTGATTGTCTCTGAAAAAGCTGCTTGGGATGACAAGCAGAAAAAAGTTGTCTCTCAATTCAAAGTCGGTGACAAAGTCAAAGGTAAGGTCACTGGCGTGGTCAACTTTGGTGCTTTTGTAGAATTTGGCGATGGCCTCGAGGGCTTGGTCCATATCTCTGAGCTAGCTTGGCAAAGAATCGATGACCCACGCGACATCATCAAGGTCGGTGATATCGTCGAAGCTGAAATCATCGAAATAGAAGATACCAAAATCTCTCTCTCTATCAAAAAATTGCAAAAAGACCCCTGGACCACTGTCCAAGAAAAATACAAAATCAACGACAAGGTCAAAGGCAAAGTCTTGAAGGTCAATCCTTTTGGTGCTTTTGTCGAGCTCGATCACGATATCCATGGCTTGGTCCACATTTCTGAATTGAGCGACAAAAAAATCAATTCTCCTGAGGCTGCTATCAAAGTTGGTGAAAGCTATGATTTTACTATCTTGAGCATTGAGCCAGAAAATCACCGCCTCGGCCTCTCTCTCAAAGGACCAAAAAAAGCCAAAGAAGAAAAAGTAGCTGAAAAAACTGAAGTAGAAACTACCAAAACAGAAGAGTCAAGCGAAGCTACTCCAGTCGAAACTACCCAAGCCTAAACATTGCCCCCTGGGCAAAAACAGGACCAAACGGGACAATATCGGCTTTTGGTGCTAAAATAAATAGTGTTATGCTACTCTAAAATTATAAATATAATTTTCTCAGTAGCTGATATTATAAATAAATAATTTTTAGATCTGTGATGAATAAAAATATAAAAAATATTGCTATATTTTTTCTGCTGTTATTTTTATTGTTGGGAATTTTTAGTTTTTTTGATGCTTCCAAACAAAAAACTGCCGAAATCAGTGTAGCCAAATTGGTCAATCAAATAAACACTGATCAAGTGAAAAATATCACGGTCAGTGGTAGCAAGCTAGACATCACTCTCAAAGATGATACCAAGGCTGTAGCCTACAAAGAAATCAATGAACCCTTGAGCGATCTCTTGAACAACTACGGTGTCAGCCCAGAAAAAATATCAGCTGTCGATATCAGCGTCAAAGATGAAAGCGGTGAAGGCGTCTGGTGGCTAGCACTCTTACCATACCTCTTGCCTTTGATCATCATCATTGCTGTGGTCTGGTTCATGATGCGCCAAGTCCAAGGTGTCAACAACCGCGCCATGTCTTTTGGTCAATCTGGCGCCAAGATGGCCTCCCAAAACAACAAAGTAAATTTTAGTGATGTGGCTGGTGCTTCTGAAGCCAAAGAAGATCTCAAAGAAATAGTTGACTTCTTACGCAACCCTCAAAAATTCATCGATGTCGGAGCCAAAATACCCCGCGGTGTCTTACTACTCGGCTCTCCTGGCACTGGCAAAACTCTCCTAGCTCGCGCTGTCGCTGGTGAAGCCAAGGTGCCCTTCTTTCACATCTCTGGCTCAGAGTTTGTGGAGATGTTTGTTGGTGTAGGCGCTTCCCGTGTCCGTGATCTATTCAAGCGAGCCAAAAAGGCTGCCCCTTGTCTGATCTTTATAGATGAGATAGACGCTGTCGGTAGACAGCGTGGCGCTGGCCTAGGAGGCTCACACGATGAAAGAGAGCAAACATTGAACCAAATCCTTGTCGAAATGGACGGCTTTGACAATCAAACCAATATCATTGTCATTGCTGCGACCAATAGACCAGATGTTTTGGATCCAGCTCTCTTAAGGCCCGGACGCTTTGATCGCCAAGTAGTGATCGATCTACCAGATATCAAAGACCGTGAAGAAATTTTGAAAATACACGCCAAAAATAAACCACTAGCTGAAGATGTCAATCTCAAAATAGTCGCCCAAAGAACTCCAGGGTTTTCAGGAGCAGATCTTGCTAACCTTTTGAATGAAGCAGCTATAGTCGCTGCCAAAAGAAATGAGAAAAAAATCAAAGGCCAAGATGTCTTGGATGCCATCGAGCGCGTACTCTTGGGTCGCGAAAGAAAATCTCATATTTTGTCAGACAAAGAGAAAAAAATCACTGCCTATCATGAGGCTGGACACGCTCTCATCTCTCATGTCCTACCCCACTCTGATCCAGTCCACAAGGTATCGATCATTTCTCGCGGACGAGCAGCTGGCTACACTATCAATCTCCCAGACGAAGAGAAAAAAATGACTAGCTATTCTGACTTTATCGATAATATGGCAGTATTGCTTGGAGGCTTTGCAGCGGAAAAAATATTTTTCGATGAAGTCACCACTGGCGCAAGCAATGATCTCAAGCGCGTGACTCAAATGGCCAGACAAATAGTGACTCAGTATGGTATGGATCCCAAGCTAGGACCACGCACCTTTGGTGAAAAAGAAGAAATGATCTTCCTCGGCAAAGAAATACATGAACGCCGTGACTATAGTGAAAAGACAGCAGAAATCATTGATGAAGAAATTTCTCACTACATCAAAAATGCCTTAAAGACTGCTGAAACTACCATCAAGGAAAATAAAGATAAGATGGAAAAAATAGTTGCTCACTTGATTGAAAAAGAAACTATTGAAAAAGAAGAATTTGAAGCTATCATGGCTTAAATAAATCTCCACTTCATCCAGCCCAGCCCTTCACGAAGGGCTGGGCTGGATTTGTTTTACAGAACTGACAATTTTGGCTATCATATAACATATTAGTTACAAAAGTATGTTCCAAAATATTATTATTCTAGCTGTTGCCTTATTTTTAGTGATCAGAGGTGCTATCTGGGCGACCAAGTATGCTGTCCTGCTAGCTGAAAATTTTCAGCTATCCAAATATATCATTGGCTTTATCATTGTCGCTGTCATCTCCATACTGCCCGAAACTTTTATCTCTATCAATGCCTCTTTGGAGGGCACGCCTGCTTTTGGTCTGGGCACTTTGTTTGGCTCCAATGTCGTAGATATGACCCTAGTGATTGCCATCATCATCGCCCTATCGGGTAAAAATATAAAAATAGAAAGTAAAATATTAAAAAATAATCTGGTCTATCCATTTTTATTTCTGATGCCCATTGTCTTGGGCTCTGATGGCTACTACTCTCGCCTAGAGGGTATCAGCTTGATAATTACTGGTATCATATTTTATTATTTTGCTTTCAAAAATAATCCCGGTGAAGCTCCAAAAATAAAAAATGACCATAATAGCCGTAAAAATTTTATCCTACTACTCTTGAGCATGAACGTGCTACTCTTTGGTGCGCATTTTACTGTCACCTCAGCTAGCGCTTTAGCTCACAATCTGGCTGTCTCACCTATATTGATCGGCATGTTGATTGTCGGTGTGGGCACGACCATACCGGAGATGCTATTTTCTTTGCAGGCAGTCAAAAAAAATAACGAGTCTCTGGCTATTGGCGACATCTTGGGCACGGTATTGGCTGACGGCACCATAGTAGTCGGTATCCTAGCTCTACTCAGCCCCTTTTCTTTTCCTCAGCAAATCACCTATGTCACTGGTGGCTTCATGTTTCTCTCGGCTTGTGTCTTATCTTTCTTTATGCGCAGCAACAAAACCATTTCCAAAAAAGAGGGCTTTTTATTATTTATATTTTGGATAATTTTTGTTGTGACTGAATATTTTATCAACAGCTAAAATACCTATGCAAGAAAAAATTAGTGGTGGGATTATTGTTTTGATTGGATATTTACTCTCTCCATTGTCCTGGTGGAATGATCTGATCATCAACCTACCCTTAGCTTATGGCTTTGCTTACCTGTGTAGCTTGGTCAACAAAAATATCTTTTTACCAGCTATGATTGCTGGCTATTGGGCGACCAATATCTTTGGTTTTGTATTACTGCATCATGGTAGCAAAAAAATAATTGCCAAAAATAAAATAGAAAAATATTCTAAAAAAGATTTTTATAAAGATTTCTCTATCTCCCTTGGCTACACACTATTGGTATTGTTACTAGCTAAAATTGCTTGGCTCAAAATACCAACAAATTAAAAATATAAATGATTCATTGAAAAGAACAGCACAGTAGAAAGCTGTTCTTTTGTATTCAGGCAAAATATGTTATAATAATGTTGCTGTAAAATAAAATTTAAAAATAAAAATATGGAACCATTTTATCGTAAAATTTTTAGCCAATCGTGGCAAATTATAAAACAAAATTTTCATTTATTATTTTTTGGCCTATTTGCTTCACTCCTCGGTTTCAACGAAGTCAAAATGGCTTTCAATTTCCAAAATGCTAGTCCTGATTTTCTCGGCTCATGGATCATCACTTGGTGGCGCAGTATTGAAAGACTCGCTACCCAAAATCAAATTAACTGGTCCATGCTCGATAGCTACATTACCCTCATTGGACTATTTATCATTTATGCTATTATTTTGATTTTGGCGATTTCTTCACAGGGAGCCCTGATATACAGTGCAGCCAAATACGCCAAAAACGGCAAAGCCAAATCAAATAACGCCCTAGCTGTGGCCCTCGAAAAATTCTGGCCATTACTCGGCATCAATCTAATCAACACTGTGATTGGTTATTTCTTTATTATTTTTGTCATTAGCCCAATGATTGACTTGGTAACTGTCAAAAATGGTCTGACCTTTTATTTCTTGTTATCTTTGATTGTTTTCTTCTTGCTTGTACCACTGATAGTCATGATTTCTTTTGCTACTCGTTTTGGTATGGCCTATATCATGATTTACAACCAAAAGCTTTGGGCCGCCTTTAACAACGGCTGGGAATTATTCCGCGCCAATTGGATGATTACTATAGAGAGTGCCATCACTATACTGATGTTTGCTATTGCTTATGTGGTCATTGGTTTTGCGGCCATTGCCTTTGTCTTTGCTCCTTTCTTGGTTTTGGCACTTTTGATGCAGATGAGTCCCTTGGTATTTTATCTATTGATCATCATCGGTGCTTTTGCGGCTATTGCTATCTTTTTACTCATAACTTCATTCTTTGGTGCCTTTTATAATCTACTCTGGACCAATATCTTCCTCCGCCTCAACGGCAAGACACCAAGCCATAGTAAAATCCACCGCTTTGCCCATAAAAATCTGCCTGCCCTCACTAGATAATTTTTACTAAAAATCACCGCTCAAAAATCGGTGATTTTTTGATTGACTTTATGT
Organism: uncultured Gammaproteobacteria bacterium; assembly: GCA_964443785.1. GTDB lineage: Bacteria > Patescibacteriota > Patescibacteriia > UBA1558 > GWA2-36-10 > CALMZN01. The sequence goes on along the minus strand of CAYUER010000004.1, from coordinate 35,315 downwards.
GTCAGCAAAAGTATAATTTATCATAAGTATAGACTAAGAAAAAAATATGGATGATGCAAAAAAATCTCAACCATTTTCTGATGAAGTCACTCAAAAGCTCAACAGCAAACTGACTGATATTGCGACCAAAGAAAAAGAAAATGAAGTAGAAAAAAAGGCGACTGCTTTGGGCTTGTCCTATATCAATCTCGATAAATTTCCTATTTCTCAGGAAGCCTTGAAGCTCATCAGTGAGGAGCAAGCTGAAGCTTTGCAGACTATTTGTTTTTTATTTACTGGTGAAGAGATCCGACTCGCTTCTATCAACCCCAACAATCCTCAAGTGTCCAATCTAGCCAAAGAGCTAGGCGACATACATCATGCCCGGGTCAAAGTCTACATGATTTCAGAAAATAGCTTTGAGATCGCTAGCAAAATATACGCCAAGATACCGACTATCATCCACCTAGAAGGCATCAATATTACTGAGGAGGCGCTTAGTAAATTTGATGAAAAACTCACTAATTTTGAGTCTTTACAAAATCTAGTCAAAGAAACTGGCCTGACCGAATCAATAAACCTAGTCATTGCTGCTGGTCTAAAATTTTTGGCTTCTGATATCCATATCGAAGCCGAAGAAAATGATGTCAAAGTCCGTTTTCGTATTGATGGCGCACTGTACAATGCTCTAGCTATGCCCAAAGAAGCTAGTGAAAAAATAGGCTCTCGCATCAAGCTCCTCGCTGGACTAAAACTAAACACTGGCAACAAACCGCAAGACGGCAGATTTTCCATCACCTTGAGCAATGACAAAGTCGATGTCCGCGTCTCTATCATACCATCAGTCTATGGTGAGAGCATTGTCATGCGTTTGCTGCGTGCCTCTAGCACCGGCTTGCAATTTGATGATCTAGGTCTCAAGGGCAAAGCCTACAATGACCTCAGTCGCCAGATGACCAAACCAAATGGCATGCTCATCGCTACCGGTCCTACTGGCTCTGGTAAAACCACCACCCTCTACGCCATCCTCAACAAACTCAATCGCCCAGAAACCAAAATCATCACTCTAGAAGATCCGATTGAATACAAACTACCTGGCATCATCCAAAGCCAAGTAGAAAGCAATGCGGCTGCTGATAACAAATCCGAAGAAGAAAAAAGTACTCGTTATACTTTTGCTCGCGGGCTGAGAGCTATCTTGCGCCAAGATCCTGATATAGTCATGGTTGGTGAAATCCGTGATTTAGAAACTGCTGATGTGGCTATCAATGCAGCTTTGACTGGCCATTTGATGCTCAGCTCGATGCATACCAACTCTGCAGCTGCTACTATTCCCCGCTTACTAGCGATGGGTGTCCAATCTTTTTTACTAGCGCCTGCCCTAGATGCTATCATTGGCCAACGCTTGGTCAGACGCCTCTGTCCTCACTGTAAAATAGAAGACAATACTATAGATACAGCTACTACCGCGGAAATACTAAAAACACTCAGTGCCATTGCCCCCGAATCGGGCCACTCAGTCGCTGATGTCAATAACCTAAAATTTTATACTGCCAAAGGCTGCGACCAATGTCACAATCTAGGCTACAAAGGACGCGTCGGTATCTATGAGATATTTATGATGACTCCCGAAATAGAAAAATTGATTTTGGCTGGCAATGTCTCCGAGTATGAAATAGAAAATCTAGCTGTCAAAAATGGCATGATCACCATGCTCCAAGATGGTTTACTCAAAGCTCTCGAAGGTATCACCTCTGTCCAAGAAGTATTCAGTAAAGTAAAAGATTAAAAAAATAAATAACCCCCGACTTAGGGGGTTATTTTTTTCTTGGCTTGCTCTAATTTTTGTCTTGTTTCATCGACTATGGGCCGCGGTGCATTTTCTACAAAAGCTTTATTAGCTAGCTTGGCTTCTAGTTCAGCTATATATTTTTGGAGACTAGCTAGCTCCTGATCTTTCAATGGTTTGTGCAAATTGATGATAAAATAACCAGCGCTAGTATTGAATTTTACACCATCGATGACGCTATTTTGCAAAGTCACTCCCGCCAAATAAGCCGCAGCTAATTTTGACTCTTTGACTAATAAATTATTCTCAATATAGCAATCTGGTTTATCAGCGCTACGCATTTTATTTTCTGCTTTCAAATTGCGAATCATAGAAACTAGCTCCATCAATTCTGCAAAAGATTTTACAGCTGATGTATCTTGCTTTTTAGCTTTGGGCCAATGCTCAATCATCAGCAAGTGCTCTGGCTTAAACTGTTTCCAAATCAACTCCGTCACAAAGGGTGTAAAAGGATGCCACATCACCAATAAGCGCTCTAAAATATAGAGTAAAATTTCATCTTTATCTTTTTCAAATTTAGCTAGCTCCAAATACCAATCAGCCAACTTTGACCAAGTAAACTCATAAAGCTTTTCACCAGCGCCAGATAAATTGTACTTATGAAAGTCTGTGGTGACCTGCTCTACCAAATCATTGAACTCGGACAAAATCCAGGCATCCGCCAAAGTTTTTGGTTCTGGCTGTTCCTTGACTCTATGGATATTTTTGACTGCTGAAAAAATAAAACGTGAAATATTCCAAAGTTTGTTGACAAAATTTCTATAGCCAGCGATTTTTTCTTCGTATAACCTTGAGTCATTGCCCGGTGTAGTACCCATCACTGCAGACAAGCGCAAGGCATCAGCCCCGTATTTATCAATCATTTCGATTGGCTCAATACCATTACCCAAAGACTTGCTCATTTTTTTACCATCCTTATCACGAACTAAGCCATGCAGATAAACAATGCCAAAAGGTTTTTCACCCAATAAATATTCTGTCATCAAGATCATCCTAGCCACCCAGAAAAAAATAATATCATAACCAGTCTCCATCAAACCGGTTGGATGATAGAGCTGTAAATCCTTGGTATCTTCTGGCCAACCCAAAGTAGAGAAAGTCCACAAGGCTGAAGAAAACCAAGTATCCAAAGTGTCGGGATCTTGCACTATATCTTGATTACCAGCTTTGAGCTTAGCCTCGGCCTGATCATGGGCAACGATTATTTTTTTATCAGCAGTATACCAAATCGGTATGCGATGCCCCCACCACAATTGCCTAGAAATACACCAATCGTGTAGATTTTCCATCCAATTGAAGTATGTTTTTTCAAAACGATGAGGCATGATATGAATATCTTTGTGCTTAACTACTTCCACGGCAAGTTGTTTCAAAGATTTGTCACGACCAGGAATTTTTTTATCAACCGCTACAAACCATTGCTCAGAGGGCAGTGGTTCTATGGCTGTCTGACAGCGATAGCAAACTGATAAATTATTTTTTATATCTTCTGTTTTTTCCAACAAGCCAGCTGCTTGCAAATCAGTCACAAATTGCTGACGAGCCTGCAAAACATCTAGGCCGACATACTGGCCGCCACTAGCCAATATTTTACCTTGTTCATCTATGAGTTTGATAATTTCCAAAGCATTTTTTTGAGCAAAATCATAGTCCACCAAGCTATGAGCTGGTGTGACACCGACTACTCCCGAGCCAAAAGATTGGTCAATGCTTTTGTCAGCAAAAACTTTGACCTTGATCTTGTGTCCAGCTAAATCAATATCCAAAGTCTGACCAATATACTGATGATAGCGCTCATCATCTGGATGGACCGCTACACCTGTGTCAGCTAGCTTGGTCTCTGGTCTGGTAGTGGCTACGACAAAAGGACCATACTTGATATAGTACAATTTTGCTGCTTGCTCTTCATGCTCCACCTCATCATCAGCTATGGTCGAGGCGCAGCGTGGACACCAATTGACAATGCGGTAGCCACGATAAATAAGACCGTCATTGTACATCCGGATAAAAGCTTCATTAACCGCTCGCGACAAACCGTCATCAAAAGTATAACGCTCACGCGACCAGTCACAACTCGAACCCATGCGCCTGATTTGATTACGAATAGTATCTTGAGAATCAGCTACATATTGTTTCACTCGTTCCAAAAATTTTTCTCGACCCAAAGTATGACGATCAGTACCTTCTTTGGCTATAATTTTTTCTACTTTTGTTTGCGTAGCAATAGAGGCGTGATCAGTGCCAGGCACCCACAGTGCTTTATAGCCCTGCAATCTTTTATAACGAATCACTATATCCTGCACAGTTAAGCCAGCAGCATGTCCGATATGCAAAATACCAGTGGCATTAGGCGGTGGCATAGAGATGGTAAAGGCTGGGCCATCGGTCCGTAAATTATCGGGATTAAAAAAACCACTATCTAACCATAGTTGGTAGATATCTTGTTCGTACTTGGCTGGCTCATAGGCCTTGGGCAAATCCAATTGCTCGTTCTGATCACTCATAGTCGCTAATAGTCACTCGCCTTTCTTGATTATTGATATATTCAATATTAATATTGATAGTGTTTTTTGGCAAATTAGCAATCCGGTCAGCCCACTCAATCACAACGACATTTTCTGGATCATGCAAATAATCAGCCAGACCTATTTCTTCCAAGTCGCCCAATTGCTCCAAGCGATAACAGTCTATATGTACCAAACGCTTGATGGTCGGATGTTTGGTCTGATAGATTTTCATCAAGACAAAAGTAGGACTAGTGATATTTTCTGTAATACCAAAAGCCTTGGCCAAGCCTTTGACGAAAACTGTCTTGCCGGCTCCCAAATTTCCCACCAAAGCCAAAAGCTCGCCACCGGCCAACTTCTTCACCAAATCTTGAGCGATTTTTTCTGTTTCTTTAGAGTTTTTAGCTAAATATTCTTTCACTGTTTATAAAAATTAATAATCCTAACAAAAAATTTCTGATATTTTCATTATACCTTACTAGATAAAATTACTCAAAAAAATATTATTTTTTGACTAGCTGCCAATTGGCTCTTGGCTCGAGCTGAATGACCTTGTCGCCAGTGACAATCCGTGCTTTTTTGTATTTCAAACCATAAAAAGCAGCCGCGGCTATCATCGCTGCATTGTCGCCGGTAAACTTCAGCTCTGGAGCAAAAAATGGTAAAGATAATTGATCAGCTTGTTTTTGCAAGCTATCTTTTAAAAAGGTATTGGCCGACACTCCGCCAGCTAGCATGATGGACCGAGCACCGTGAAATTTGGCTGCGGCCATAGTTTTCTTGACCAAGACATCAGTCACCGCTGTCTGAAAACCAGCGCAAATATCCGCCACATCTTGCTGATTGATTTTTTTCTTTTTTTCCAAAAAATATAAAATAGCAGTTTTCAATCCCGATAAGCTAAAGTCAAAATTATGACTATTGATCATTGGTCTGGGGAATTCATATTTTTGAGCATCGCCTCGAGCTGCCAGCTTACTGACTATCGGGCCACCGGGGTAGCCGAGTTTTAATAGTTTGGCCACTTTGTCAAAAGCCTCACCCACAGCATCATCCATGGTCTGCCCGATCAACTGATACTGACCATGACCGCTCATCAGTATCAGCTCGGTGTGTCCACCCGAAACTACCAAAATAATACTAGGAAAAATATCTAGAGTATTTTTTTGTAATACTGAATGACTCAACCAGTTGGAATATATGTGTCCTTCGAGATGATTGATGGGCAATAATGGCTTGGCGCTAGCTGCGCTCAAGGCTTTGGCAGTGGCTACACCCAGGACCAAAGAGGTGACTAAGCCTGGACCTTGGGTAAAAGCGATATAATCAATATTTTTTAATTTATTTTTGCCCAAAGTATGCTCTAGCAGCGGCATGATGGTTTCTAGATGCTTGCGCGAAGCTACTTCTGGGACTACGCCGCCATATTTTTTGTGAATATCAACTTGTGAATAGACAGCGTTTTTCTCTAAAAACAAAGAGCCACCTCGCTCAAGCAAGACAGCCAAGGCAGTCTCATCACATGATGTTTCGATAGCCAAAATACGCATATCCAATCATTGAATTAAATAATAACAGATATATTATTTTAAAATAAATCGCTACTTAAGTCAATATTTTGTAGTGTATTTTCTTTTCGGCTAAAATAATATAAGCTACTAATATGGCTAGACAAAAAATGAAAAAATTTGCTGAGCTCAAATCATTTACCAATGTATTGGAGTTTGGCGATCAAGATTTTGCCAAAAAATTAAAAAAATTTATCAAACAAAGTGATAAAATAATTTTAGAATTGGGCTGCGGCAAAGGTGAATATAGCTTGGCTTTGGCTGAGAAAAATCCCAGCACCAACTATATTGGCATCGATATCCAAGGCGAGAGATTGTGGCATGGCGCCAAAAAAGCTTTGGACAAAAAAATAAAAAATTTATTATTCGTCCGCTTTCAGGTTGATTTTTTGGAAAAAATATTTCCCCCACAATCAGTCGATGAGATCTGGATCACCTTCCCTGATCCTTACCCCCGCAAAAAACAAGCCAAAAAAAGATTGGTATCAAAAAAATTTTTAGATAAGTACGATTTAATTTTAAAAAATAAAGCCCTAATTCATCTCAAAACTGATGATAAAAAATTATTCAACTTTGCCATAAAATCCGCCAAAGAAAAAGGTTTGAAAATCAATAAAAAAATAGTTGATATTTATAAACAAAAAAATCTAAAGCCCGAGTTAAAAATAAAGACTTGTTTTGAAGAAAAACACCTCAAAGCTGGTAAGAGTATCCACTATCTTAAAATAGAGAAAAAAGCCGTAATCTCTCAAAAAAGCCTATAACATTAGGCTTTTTTAATATTGACAGATAAACCAATATATGCTATAATTATATATTATTTTCAAAATTATGAAATACCTAGGTAAGTACAGCCTCATAATCATTATCCTCGCTGGTCTAATCCTGCCTTTTTTTGGTAGAGCAGAAACCGTAGTCATCTCCAATATCAAGGTCTACAATCCCCGCAACAAAATGATCAATGTCTCTTGGTACACTACCCAAGCCACCAAGGGCTCAGTCCACTATGGCCTCACTGCTGATAATTTGACTATGAGCATGGGTTATGGAGTGTATGACTATCTTCATGAAAGTGTTTTGACTGGCTTGGAAAAAAATAAAACCTACTATTACAAAATAGTAGCTGAGGATAATTCTGGCCACAAGGTAGAAACTTTTGTCCAATCTTTTTCTACCAAGAATATGACTGACAACCAAAAACCAGAAATTACTAAATACAAAATATTACAAACTACTGGTAATGCTGTAGCTATTTCTTGGGACACGGACGAAGTCACCAGAGGTAAAATCACTTACTGGGAAATGGAGCAAACAAAACGCTCTAGTGTCAGCTACAATTCTTATGTGACTTCTCATGTTAATTATATCTACAAACTCAAAGCCAATACTCGCTACGCTGCGGAAATCACAGCAGTTGATAAAGATAAAAATAGCGAGACAAAATATTTAATTTTTACTACTTCTCATGGCGCACAAAATGGCTCTAACCTAGCGATCAGCAATATCAAACCCTTGCAATTGGACACCAATAGAATCAGTGATTCTAGTGCTTTCTTGACCTGGTCAAGCAACTATGTCACCCAAAGCACTATCTATTATGGCACTAAGCCAAATAGTCTCAGGCAAAAAATAGTAGCCAGTGCCACCCCTAGAAGTGAACACGAAGTTTTTTTGACCAAGCTCAATCCGAATACTACTTATTATTATAAAATCGTTGTGGAAAAAGGCTTGTACAATAAAAAGATAGAAGCCACTGGCTATAGTTTCACTACTTTACCAAAACAACAATCTGTCACCGCTCCCCAAGTCGCTGGTCAAAAAATATACAACAATAGTCTAGATAGTGACTACGATGGCTATCCTGACCAAGAAGAAATTGACCACCAGTACAACCCCTATGGCTATGGTCGCACTATCAACGAAGTGCTGGCCCGTCTCAAAAACCCCAATACTCTAGAGTCAAAAAATTCTGCTTATTTAAAAAACTGGCTCAAGAATAATCTAGGTAGCTACCAAATCAATGCTCGCGACTGGGCCGTCCTAGTCAATGCCTATAGCTATAGTGGCTACTCTGAGCAAGCCATCAAACAGTCTATCCGCTTTGGCGGTAAAACTGTCCACCCGACTATCCCCTTTGCCAAATGGCAAAATACTAGTGACTACCAAAACTATATTAATCGTTAAAAAAACCAGCCCAGCCTCTTAGCTAAGAGGCTGGGCTGGTTTAAATGTCTTATTATCTAAGAGATATTAGACTAAGCTGACTTTAACAGCAGCTGGTCCTTTTGGAGTGTCAGTAACTTCAAAACTGACAGTATCACCTTCGTGCAATTGATCGAAGGAAACTCCGCTCAATTCATTGGCGTGAAAAAATAAATCTTTACTGCCGTCCTCTGGGGTGATAAAACCAAAATGTTTATCATTTACTAATTTCTTGATTTTGCCTTGCATAATTTTAGAAATAATAGTGAATTAAAGCATATATAAGCTAGAAATTCGACTATATTTCCGCTAGTGCATGCATAAGTGGTGCTTTGCTCAATTTTTACCAAATCTACCAAGCAATCACTTGACCATGATACTAACATCATTTGACCAAAGTGTCAATGAAAAAATAAATAAAAAACAACCTATCTTGGCTGTTCCTTCAATTATTTTATTGCTTATTGCTGGTCTGGTGACCCCACGGGGAATCGAACCCCGATTGCCAGGATGAAAACCTGGTGTCCTAACCATTAGACGATAGGGCCAAAAACATAAAATACAGAGCAGATTATAACTGAATTAATCATAAAAGTCAACTATAGAAAACAAAAAAAACCCTTGGCGGATAATCATATTTTCTGGTATAATAAAGATAGAAAAAATATGGACCAATTACTCCAAACACAAACACCAAGCACTAAGCAAAATTTTTCACCCAAAAATGTTGGTGGAAAAAGTGAGTTGATGGATGCTGGAAAAATATTGACTGATTTTTTGCAGCTCAAAAAAGGCGACATGGTCGGCGACCTAGGAGCTGGTGGTGGTTTATTTTTATTGCAGGCTGCTCGACTAGTCGGCGACCAAGGCCAAGTCTATGCTGTCGATGTTGTCAAAAATATCTTATCAGAGCTAGAGTCCAAAGCGAGAATATCTGGTCTCAATAATATCAAAACCGTCTGGAGCAATTTAGAAATTATTGGCGCAACCAAGATCAACAATCAAAGCCTCGACGCCGCTATCTTGGTCAATGTCTTGTATCAATCCCAAAAACATTTTGAAATACTATCAGAGGCTACTCGTTTGTTAAAAGCCGGAGCCAAACTGCTAGTCATTGATTGGGCGGATAATGATCTGTCCTTTGGACCAGCCAAAGAAAGATTGGCCCAACCCAACAAAATAATAGATATTGCCAATCAACTCAGTCTAGAGCTAGTGCAACAATTTAAGGCTGGGCCATACCACTTTGGCTTGATTTTTATCAAAAAATAAAGTTTGACACCCCCTGTGGCTTTGGGGGTTTTTTATTTTACAATGGGATTGACTTTATTTGCTAAATTATCTAACATATCTCATATAAATCAATATTATGGATCTAACAAAATTATTTGACTGGTCTTATTTAATGCGCCCCTACACTGTCGAAACACTATCTGTGCCTTTTCGCGTAGGTCTATATGGCTTAGTGGTGTTACTTATTATTCTGGCTGTTTGGGCTCAAAAAAGACTCAGTAAAAACCCTGGTTTTAAAAAACCTTTTTACAAAAAAATTACTAGCTTTGCTTGGAGTACTGGTATAGTTGGTTTGCTTTTTATATTTTTTAGAGAGACTAGGGCTCTATACCTAGGCTCAAGATTGTGGCTACTACTCTGGCTCTTGGGCACTCTAGCTTGGTTTGGCTATTTGACTATTTACTATTTCCGCACCTTGCCCCAACTAAAAAAACAAAGAGAAGAAAATGTAGAGTTTAATAAGTGGCTACCAAAAGCTAAAAAATAAGTTTATCCTACTCAAAAATAAAAACAGGCTAAGAGTCTGTTTTTATGTCCAAAAAATCCCTAGGCACTCTGGGAGAAAAAATTGCGCTCAAATATTATCTTGATCGTGGTTTTGAATTTTTAACCAAAAATTATCTGACTCGCTACGGCGAACTTGATTTGATCATGAGTAAAGATGGTCTGCTCTATGGTATTGAAGTCAAAACTCGCCGCAATCACCGCTATGGCTATGCTGAAGAAATGATCAACCGTACTAAAATCAAAAAAATGGCCAAAAGTAGCTACCTCTTTGCTCCTTGGGCTGATTGGCAATTAGAAATTATGGTCATTTATCTACAGCAAAACACCGCCAAAATAAAACGCTTCCCTATCAATGACTATTGACTAATCTGCCAAAATACCGTAGAATATGTTTGTTAAGCTAGTTTAGATGATAGACTAGCTTATTTTTATAAGTTAAATCTACATCATGTCCACTAACAACACGATGCTAGCTGCCATCAAGCAGGTTTGCCAAGAAAAAAACCTGTCGACTGAGGCAGTCATCGGTGCCATTGAAGCGGCCTTGGCTGCAGCCTACCGCAAAGAATACGGCACCCCTAATCAAAATATCAAAGTAGTCTTCAATGCTGACAATGGTCAAACAGCAGTTTTTGACGTAAAAACTGTAGTCGAAAATGTCGACCTAGAAGAGCAAGAAAAGCAGCTTGAAGAAATGCATGCTCGCAAAGAAGCAGGCGAAGAAATCAGTGAAGAAGAAATGATTAAAAAATTTAATCCTCGCGCTGAAATCATGATCTCCGAAGCTCAAGCCATCAATAGTGACTACAAGATTGGCGACGTGATCGAAACCAAGCTGCCTGTCCCCGAAGAATATGGTCGCATGGCTGCCCAAACTGCCAAACAAGTGATCATCCAACGCTTGAGAGAAGCCGAGAGAGATCACATCTTCAGTGAATACAAGGATAAGGAAGGTCAGCTCACTCTAGGTACCATCCAAAGACGCGAGGGTCGCCGTTTTATTGTCGACCTAGGCCAAGCCAGTGGTATCCTACCACCCGAAGAGCAGATCCGTAGCGAAGGCTACAATATCGGCACTCGCCTCAATTTCTTTATCTCTGCTGTACGCATGGGCACCAAAGGACCAGAAATAATCTTATCACGCACTCATCCTGAAATAGTCAAAGAATTGTTTGCAACCGAAGTACCAGAAATTGCTGCTGGCACTGTCGAGATAAAATCGATTGCTCGTGAAGCTGGCGCTCGCACTAAGATCGCTGTCTATACTAGCGAAGAAAATATCGATCCTATCGGCTCCTGTGTTGGTCAGCGTGGTGCTAGAGTCCAGACAGTCATCAATGAACTAGGTGGTGAAAAAATAGATATCATCCACTGGAACAACGACCCCAAAACTTTTATCGCTAATGCCTTGAGCCCTGCTAATATCAGTAAAATAGAAATTGACGAAGACAACAAAACTGCCAAAGTAATTGTCAATGATGACCAACTCTCGCTAGCTATCGGCCGCGGCGGACAAAATGCTCGACTAGCTGCCAAGCTCACTGGCTGGAAAATAGACATCATGTCTCCCAATAGTCCAGCAAAAGAAGCTCCTCAAGAAGCTACCGAGCAAATAGCTGAGACCGAAGCAGAAAATAACGAAGAAGAAGATACTGCAAAGGAAGAGGAAGGCAAAAAAACTAGCAAAAAGAAAAGTGCTAAAAAATAAATTTCTAAAATAATATTTAACTAAACTAAAAAAATATGGGAACAATTAAATTACTTACTATTTTAGCTTCTCTATTGTCCATCGGTTTTGGTGCTTGGATGATTACTCGTATTTTAAAAAGTCCAGCTGGTGATGACAAAATGAAAGAAATTGCCAAGGCTATCCAAGAAGGAGCCAAAGCTTATCTAATCAGACAGTACAAAACTATTGCCTATCTAGCGGCTGCTCTATTTATTATATTGTGGGTAGCCATTGATTTTGGCACAGCTTTGGCCTTTATTGTCGGTGCTATCTTATCAGCTGCCGCTGGCATCATCGGCATGAATGTCTCAGTTCGTACCAATGTCCGCACTACTGAAGCCGCCAAAAAAGATATCCAATCAGCCATGCGTATGGCTGTCTTGGGTGGCTCAGTGACTGGTATGCTAGTAGTGGGTCTCGCTCTCTTTGGTGTAGCTATACTTTATGTCTTACCATTTATCACTGTCCCTCATCTAGTGGGATTGGGTTTTGGTGGTAGCTTGATCTCAGTCTTTGCTAGACTGGGTGGCGGTATCTTCACTAAAGCAGCTGATGTCGGCGCTGACTTGGTCGGCAAAGTCGAAGCTGGTATCCCTGAAGATGATCCTCGCAACCCAGCTGTCATTGCTGACAATGTCGGTGACAATGTCGGTGATTGCGCTGGTATGGCTGCTGACTTATTTGAGACCTACGCTGTCACTCTAGTAGCGACGATGCTTTTGGGCGCCCTATCTTTCAAAGATGCTAGTGGTCAAGCCCTAGAAAACGCTGTGATTTATCCTTTGGCTTTGGGTGCTGTAGCTATAGTCACCTCTTTGATTTCTTTATGGTTTATCAAAATAAACAAAAAAGAAAGTGTCGCTGATGTAGAAAAAAACGGCTCTATCATGAAGGCTCTCTACCGAGGTCTTTTGGTGGCCGGTGGATTGACTGTCATTTCTTTTTACTTTATCACCAAAGAGCTCATGTCTGATTTGGTCTACAAAAGTTATTTAGAAATTTTTTACTCTAGTATAGTGGGTCTAGTAGTGACTGGTCTGATTGTATTCATCACTGAGTATTACACCTCTACCAAATACAAGCCCGTCAAATCAATCGCCGCTGCCTCAGAAACTGGTCACGGCACCAATGTGATTCAAGGATTAGCTATCAGCATGAAATCCACTGCTTGGCCAGTCTTGGTCATTGTCGCTGGTATCATCGCTGCTTATAGCTTTGCTGGTCTATACGGCATCGCTGTGGCTGCTATGAGCATGTTATCGCTAGCTGGCATCATCGTCACTATCGATGCCTATGGACCAATCACTGACAACGCTGGTGGCATTGCTGAAATGGCTGGCCTACCAGAGAGCGTTCGCTCTGTCACTGACCCTCTCGATGCTGTCGGCAACACCACCAAAGCTGTGACCAAGGGTTATGCTATTGCTTCTGCTGGATTAGCAGCCTTAGTTTTGTTTGCAGCCTATACCAAGGACTTAGAAAATATTGGGCTCAATATCATATTTAAATTGGATGACCCCTATGTCTTGACCGGCTTATTCATCGGTGGATTATTGCCATATATTTTTGGTGCTCTATCCATGGAAGCTGTGGGTAAGACTGCTGGCTATGTCGTCAAAGAAGTGCGTCGTCAATTCAAAGCTAAACCCGGTATCATGGATGGTAGTGAAAAGCCAGACTATGGTGCAGCGGTCGATATCGTGACCAAGGGTGCTTTGAAGCAAATGATTGTACCAGCTTTGATCCCCGTCTTGGTGCCAGTCATCATCAAAGTGGCTTTTGGTGCCAATGGCTTCACTGTCTTGGGAGGCTTACTCGTCGGTAGTATCATCACTGGTCTATTTGTCGCTATCTCTATGACCTCTGGTGGCGGTGCCTGGGACAACGCCAAAAAATACATTGAGAGCGGACACCACGGTGGCAAGGGCTCTGATGCTCACAAGGCCGCCGTCACTGGTGACACAGTCGGCGATCCCTACAAGGATACTGCTGGTCCGGCTATCAACCCCATGATCAAAATTTTGAATATCGTAGCCCTCCTCTTGATTGCTATGATGTAAAAATACCATACAAAAAACACCCAGCCCTTCGCGAAGGGCTGGGTGTTTTAATTTAATAAATTAGTGAACACTTATCAGAGGATCATTGGTCTTGGTGGTCAATAATATCCTAGCATCATAGGCTGGTAGAGCCAGCTCTGAAACTGATTGGCCAGAATTAGCAATGGCATCTTGCGAACCCTTGATATGTCTAAATGTGTCGCCCAAATTAATATTGGCTAAACTGGCGCTGCTATTGACTACCACGATGCCGTGCTGAAAATCACGACGCCAGAGATCAGTGCCGATTGAATAAGCTTCGCTAACTGGCTGACCCAAATAACCTCTGCCATTGCTAGCAGTATTACTAGTTTCACCGGTGCTCCAATCCACCCAAAATTCATCGTACCAATAAAGCTGTCTATAATTATTGCGATTCGATGGGTTGTAATACACTCCACCAAGCAAGCTGGCAGCCAAGCCCAAACGATGTCTCTGATAATTGGTGAAAGTATTCATTTCAAATAAGTTCCAATTAAAATGAGGGGAGGCTGTATTGCTATTCCAATAAGCAAAACTATTACTATTATTGATGCTCAAATAAGCTGATAAATTATTAGAAAAAGTGGTGTCATGATAGTATAAAAAACGCTCCCACATTTTACCATTATATAGCTGCGGATTGATGTCGCCATTATTACCAATGATGATAGAATCCGGACCCATTGCTTGTCTGGTTAGGGTCATGATTTGAGCTAAGCCATCAGCCCAAATATTTCTAGCTTTATTATAATCAGCTGTATTGTTCAAATCCTCATTGACTCCGTCTAAATCAAAGTCTGGATATTGAGTAAAACGATTTAGTTGATAATCATAAATCCACCAAAAATTTGTATCTACTACATCATACCAAACTCCATCCCAATCACCACGACTGATAATTGTATCCTCTATATGCTGAGACAAGGTCTCTGCCCAAGGCACGCTAGTCAACAAATTATAATTCATGACATTGGGGAAATATAAATTGGTGATATATTGACCATCTTTATTTCTTAATCTCCAGCTATCAGATAATTTTTCGTAAAAATCATAGTGCGCAAAGCTACTGATGCCATAGCTGATATTATTATCAGGAGCATTGACATAGGGTAGTAATATCAATTTTTCATTGATCGATTTTATCTGATTTAACAGGCTAGATCGAGAGATGTTATCTTTGGCTAAACTCAATAAATCATACTTAGCTAAAGTGGTCACCTCACTACTGCTAATATTATTACCCCAAATAATAGCGCCCATTTTTGGCCAGTTGTTATCTAAGCTTGGCAAAACTCTCAGGCGCCTATAAAAAGCATAGTCATCTCCATCTGAGTCGGATTGACATTTGATATAAAAATCATGGGAAGATACTGTGCTGCCCACCACATAGCTAATACTATGGCTAGTACCACTGCCACTCACTGCATATGGTAAATCACTAAAATTATCCGCCTGTTTACCATAACGACAAGTAGCCGAGCTAACAGAATTAAAACTCAAATTGATGCTACTACGATTTGACAAGACATAAGCATCTGGTGATATATTTGTAATCTTTGGATTTTTTACCAAGGCGTTAGCTGTATAATTAGCACCCGCCAAATTAATACTTAATTGCAAATTATCATTATTATTTTTGGTGCCAGCATAATACACTTCATTCGACTCAAATGCTTTGCCACGAGTATAATCATGCATAATTTGTTCTGCTGACAAAGATTTATTCAGTATCCTAAATTCATCAATGACTGCATAGTTATTGCCAATGATCAAATTACTATTGGCTGGATCAAAATTAAAGCCAGAAAAGTCATCTTGAGCTATTTTAAAACCATTTAAATATAGGCTGGATTTATTGGTAGACTTGGAATAAGTCATAGACACGAAAAATGCTTGATTGGCCGGAGTGTCATTGTATAGAGTATTTATCTGCACGGCTTCACTCCAGTCAACATCAGCGCTACCACTGTGTACTGTAAAAACTAGGGCACCGATATCAGCCTTTATGTTCATCATTATCTTCTGATAATTACTACTATTAATGTAGTTAAAAACATAAGGATCGGTATTATACACACCGCTACTTAAAGGCTGGTCTAGAGTCAACCAAAATTCTATTGTTCCTTCGTCAAAATTTAAATTATTGGCTACCGGATATTGCGCCTTACCCCTCATGCCTTGACCAAACTTACCGCTAGCGTAGCTGATGCCACTCTGTAGCAATGGATTTTCATTGTTATTAAGCAAATCCCCATCAAAATGAGCTAAAAAAGTAGTAGCAGAGGAACCACTCTCAAGCAGAGTGTTGTTTTTATACCAAGAATAATTCGTATTTTCTGGAGCCTCAATACTAGCCACAACTATTTTATCACTATATGGTTGCTCAATATTTACATATTGCTCAGGAGCAATTTCGCCAATGACATTTACTTGAGCTTGATTAGAGTTGGCCGAAACATTGGCCGCTGCATCAACTGCCACCACGACATAATAATAAGTACCAGCTGATAAATTATTATCGGTATAATTATAAACACTAGAGCCCAAGCTTGCTATCTGGACATAGGCGCTACCATTTGTGCTGGAACGTAAAACACGATAGGCAGTCACTGCTATATTGTCACTAGAAGCTGACCAACTCAAAACAACCTGAGTAGCTGTAGAACTCGCTGTCAAATTGCTAGGTGCAGTCGGCGCCTGAGTGTCGCTAGCTGGTGGCGGTGGTGTTGTTGATTGAGCTCCCGTAGTAGCATTGACAATACTAGAGTAGCTAGAAGCATTACCGGCCGCATCTAGTGCTCGCACTCGATAATAATATCTAGTACTCGCGCTCAAACCAGTGTTAATATAAGAATTACTAGTCACACTGACAATATTAGCAAAACCACTGCTAGCTGAGGTGGATCGCTCAATCTCATACTTGACCACAGCAATGTTATCAGTCGCTGCTACCCAAGTTAAGCTAATTTGAGTAGAGGTCGCTGTGGCTATCAAATTGCTAGGCACAGTCGGTGCCTGGGTATCGACAACGGCCTGAGCAGTCCGGCTACTAGCTACATTAGAATAGCCAGATATATTACCAGCCGCATCCACAGCTTGGACACGATAATAATAAGTAGTATTGGCCGCTAACCCTGTATTAATATAATTTCTGATATTTACTGTAGCTAAAAAATTAAAGCCGGAATTCGCGCTAGTTGAGCGCTCAATCCGATATTGAGTGACGGCAATATTATCAGTCGCCGCTGACCAATTCAAAGTAATCTGCGTAGAGCTAGCTGTGGCTGTTAAATTACTAGGTGCAGTGGGTGCCTGAGTATCACCAGATACTGTATTTGGCAAGCCCGCACTAAAACTAGAGATAGCAATTTGGGACAAATCAGCGTTAGTAATACCCAAAGATAAGAAACGCATAATCTCATAAGCTGATGGACCATCTTTCATGTAATAACGGCGGCCATTGACTGGGTGCACATACCAAGCCTGCCCCTTCTCCTCTACTTGCAACAAAATTTTTCCTTTCAAACGATTGACCAAAGCTTGGTCATAAACATTTTTTGCCTTACCCAAGGGACTATAATCATGAGTGACCTCATCAAAATCGTCATAACCATCACCATCGCTATCGGTGTGATTGGGATTAGTCTTTAAGCCCTCTTCAAGTTTGTCGCCCAAGCCATCGCCATCGCTGTCAATATCCACTATCCGAGAATCAATGCCGACTGGAATTTTTTGTAAATTAGCATTAGTAATACCTAGTCCCAATTTGGACATGATGCTATATGCCACCTGGCCATTAGCTAAGTAAGTTCTCTTTGATTCGCTGGGAATGACATACCAAGCCTCTCCCCGGCTCTGTACTTGTAATAAAATATAGCCCTTGAGCCTATCGGCCAAGGGGGCGGCGCCAGCAATATTAAAATAGGTCAAAATAAGACCAGATAATAATAGTGTAGTGACAAGCAAACGACGATTCATAGTTTTTTAAAATAAAAAATTGGCCATAGCCCTACAAGGGGCCGTAGCCAATATAAACTTACATATGTTATTATAGCACAAATTTTTCCAAAAGTCAATCAAAAAACACCCTAAATTAGGATGTTTTTTGTTAAATTGCAAAATAGTTAATTTATAGTTACAGGATAACCATTGGCATTAACATTGCCATTGCTATCTAAAACATATATATAGGCAGTCTGGCCACTGCTCAGTCCTCCTTTATTAACAGTAAATTGGATAGATCCGTTATTCCACGACATTGGTACTTGTATTTCTCGTCTAGTAGAAGCGCCATAGGTGGAGGCATTGCCAATTTCTACTCTAGCAATGGATTTGTCAATATAAATATTGTCGTAAAAAAATTCATCTTGACGAGCAGGTAGCCAATTTTCATTATTAACAGAGCAACCACTAGCGCCAGCTGGACACTGATCACAACGAGAATCACCGGGACAACTAATCCACTTATAAATTGGTTCGATAGCTGAATCTATGTCTTGATAATGGCCTATGTATAAATTATCTAAATAATTTGTATCTGGGTTACAAGAATAGCTGCCAAAAGAAGAATCCTCGGATACTAAGACACCATCATACCACATGCGTAAATACCCATTATTAACACCAGCAACTGAAGGCCGGCGATATTCGATTTGAACATGACGAGCGGTCGTAAATTCATCTATTCCCCAACCGTTGCCATAAACTATAGAAAAAGGATCATTGGCGCAAGAATATTCAGAAAACGCAAATGGTGGTTCTCCACTACCTTGCGTTATTTGCCAAAATGCTGTATTGGGGCCATCTTCACTCACGCCGACATTGGCGCTCCAAATCATCACTTGTTTATTTGATCTTTGTAATAAACCGGCACCTTTATAAGCCTTAATATAATAATCTAAATACAAGCTGCGGAATTCATCATCTTCTATTAATGTTCTAGTTGTGCCGGCTGTCACACCATTGTATATGCCCGATCCAGTTCTCACGCCCATAGAGCCATCTATAGCGCCAGAATAATATCTAGGACCACTCAAATTATCACTACGCACTCTATCCCATTTAGCGGCCGTAGCTTGCACTAATTGTCCGTTGGTACCATCTTCAAAATTATCCCAAAGTACTGGGGGACCAACTATGCCACCAACTGCAATTTTTGTACCAAAACCACTGCCAGAAATAGTAATAGATTGATTATTAGAAATAGTATTATCATTGACTCCAGAAATACTGACACTACCGGAGCTTGATCCAGTGCCAGTCGTAGCATTAGCTACACTAGAATAGAGAGACATATTACCGGCTGCATCTTGAGCTCTGACTCGACAAGAATAGGCGGTATTGTCAGCTAAACTCATCATGGTATAAGAGGTATAATTAGAGGTAGCAACTTGAGAATAACTACCACCGCCAATAGAACTCTCAATCAGATATTGAGAGACACCAACGTTGTCGGTTGAAGCAGTCCAGTTCAAAGATATTTGATTACCAGAAGCAGTGGCGGTCAAATTACTAGGCGCCGTGGGTGCTTGTGTATCAGCTTGACTGGCAATAGTCACTATCACTTGATTAGAGTTAGCTGAATAGTTTCCAGCTGCATCATAAGCTTTCACTACATAGTAATAAGTACCAGCCGTCAAACCAGTATGAGTATATGACGTGGTGTTTGCAGTATTTACTTGCGTATAAGCACCACCATTAGTAGTAGATCTTAATATTTGGTAGCCAGTCACTGCTGTATTATCACTAGCAGCACTCCAAGATAAAGTTGCCTGTGTGCCAGAAACTGAGACTGAAAGATTAGCCGGTGCACTTGGCGCTTGAGTATCACCAGAGCCACTTGGCTTCTCAACATAGGCAGTAGCTACAGTACCTGATTCTAATTGAAAACCAGTAATATAAGCATAAGCGCCACCAGAATATTGACCAGCCGGAGTCACCCTAGCTGAGAAAGGATGATTTTTGATACCTCTGCTAGCTAAATTGTAGGTGACTGAGAGTCTATACCAACCATTGCCAACATTAGTGACAGTATGCCCATCTTGCGGATGAGTATTGCTACTAGACCAAGTCGGCACACCATTGGCATCAAAATTAAATGTCTGTTCAAACTCTCCTACTGTATAAGAGACATCCGTCTGAGTGATGCCAAAGATAAAATTAGCAGCACTACCATATTTGACATAAACAGAAGCGGTCACCGCATCATAGTTTAAATTCAAATCTGGCATAGAGTCGCGCTGTTGCCAACCACGAGCACCTGGAATAGCGATCCTAAAAGCTTTGTTCGTACCAAATGGATCACTCTGACCACTGGTAAAAGTAAAGTTAGTAATGGGTGACCAAGGATTTGTGCCAATAGCGTCAGCATCCCAAGATGAACTAGAAAAATCCCAACTATTTTGAATCAAATTACCGCTACTTGCTGGAGCTACTCCCGTAGTAGCATTAGCCGTACTAGAATAACCGGAATTATTACCAGCTGCGTCTTGAGCTCTGATGCGATAATAATAAGTTGTGCTATTAGCTAAACCACTATTACTATAAGAAGTAGTATTAGAGGTAGCTATTTGAGAAAAACCAGAAGAAGCTGAAGTTGATCTTTCAATCAAATATTGGGAAACTCCAACATTGTCTGTTGAGGCGGTCCAAGATAATGAAATAGTTGTACCTGAAACTGAGGCGTTTAGACTACTTGGCGTAGTAGGAGCCTGAGTATCGACAGTAGCAATACCAGAAATAACAACTGGATAGCCACTTGCGTTTACATTACCATTACTATCCACTACATACATATAGGCTGTCTGACCAGCGGTAAATGAGCCAGTATTCACGGCAATCTGGATTGAAGTGTTGCTCCAAGTATTTTGCGGTGATTGTATTTCACAATGTCTGTTGACTGAATCATTCCAAGTTGATTGATCGCACAACATAACTCTAGCCCAAGTACCATCAATATAAGCATCATCAATATAAAAATCATCACGATCAGTATTACCATCTGACCAAGAATTATAAAAACCAAGAATTAGAGGTCTCTTTAATAAATCAAAGTCCTGCCTAGTCATGACCGCTCTGTTTTCTTCAATCAATTTACCGTCAAACCACATTCTGAAAATACCATTACTAGCATTTAGACTACCCTCTTTAAATTCAAAATCAAATACATGCCAAACATTTTTTGTCCAAGCAGAAGTATTGCTAGGCATATAATGTGTTGTCTCCAAAGTTTGTTCGGTAGTATAAATTATATTACCACCATTATAACCTTGGGTAGCAGCAACAAAATTTTCATCTACGTTACCTGGGTTCCACAAACGGAATATTTTAATATTGGCCAAGTTGCCATCGCCTTGTGGCTCACCAGTAGTGCCAAAATCAAAGTTATTATCAAGCTTGAACCAATAACGTCCATACCAAGTATCGCTCAATTGGCTATTTGAACCAGTAAAATAACCATTAGCACCATAACCGCTGCCGTCTGGTGGCACATTGGGGTAGGTGCGTAAATTGCCTTGGAAATTTTGCGTACCATAATAATTAGAATTGGAATGACGTTTGTTAGCAGAATTTGAACCAACTATTAATTGATTGGTTGAACCCCAATTTGGACTAAAGCTACCCGACTCCATAGTATCATACACCAGTGGGCTCACTTGGGATTTTGATCCAAAATTAGTTCCCGTAATAGTCGCCGTCTGACCATAGCTGATACTTCCAGACACGGCAGTGATACTAGGGTTGCTAGTCACAACAGTTCCTACGGTAGCACTAGCCGTATTAGAATATCCAGAATAATTACTACTACTATCTTGCGCTCGGACGCGGTAATAATAAATATTATTATTAGTGAGACCAATATTAGTATAAGAAGTGGTATTAGAGGTAGCAATTTGTGTAAAACTAGAAGTATTGCTACTTGATCTTTCTATCAAATATTGTGACACTGCTACATTATCAGTAGAAGCTACCCAAGAAAGAGAAACTTGTGTGCCAGAAACAGTAGCTGTCAAATTACTTGGGACACTGGGTGCCACACTATCGACTGGCGTAGCTTGCGCTTGATTAGAATTAGCAGAAATATTGTTAGCTGCGTCATAGGCTTTTACCACATAATAATATGTAGTACCGTTTGTTAAATTTATATCTACATATACAGTGGTATTAGAGGTAGACACCAAGCCATATCCACTGCCATTGGTGGTTGATCGTAAAATTTGATAACCAGTCACCGCCGTATTGTCACTAGCAGCACCCCAAGATAAAGCCACTTCTCTACTGGCAGCTACTGCCGTCAAAGTTGTCGGAGCAGTGGGTGCTTGAGTGTCTACTGGCACTGGTACAGTAGCTTGAGCCTGACTAGAATTGGCAGAAATATTACCAGCTGCATCATAAGCTTTGACTACATAGTAATATGTAGTACCAATACTTAAACCTGTGTTGGTATATGAGTTGGTATTGGATGTAGCAATTTGAGCATAACCAGAACCATTAGTAGTTGATCTTAGTATTTGATAGCCACTCACTCCAACATTGTCAGAAGATGCAGTCCAAGAAAGAGAAACTTGTGTGCCAGAGGCAGCAGCTGAAAGACTACTTGGGACTGTTGGCGCCTGAGTATCTGGAACAACTATACTATTATCAGTGGTGGCTGAGGCTACTGATGAATATACTGAAATATTACCAGCTGCGTCTTGAGCTCTGACACGATAATAAAAAGTAGAATTAACTGCTAAGCGAGTGTTAACATATACTGAGGTTGTGCTAGTGGCTATTTCTGTAAAACCAGAAATAGCGGAGGTAGCAGATCTCTCAATCAAGTATTGTACCACACCTACATTATCGGTGGCCGCTGTCCAAGAAAGAGAAATTTGAGATCCAGAAGCAGAAGCAACTAAATTACTAGGTACTGTTGGTGCCACAGTATCAGCTGGCGTAGCTTGAGCCTGACTAGAATTGGCAGAAATATTACCAGCTGCATCATAAGCTTTGACTACATAGTAATATGTAGTACCAATACTTAAACCTGTGTTGGTATATGAGTTGGTATTGGATGTAGCAATTTGAGCATAACCAGAACCATTAGTAGTTGATCTTAGTATTTGATAGCCACTCACTCCAACATTGTCAGAAGATGCAGTCCAAGAAAGAGAAACTTGAGTTCCTGAGATTGAGCTTAATAAATTAGTCGGTGTTGTGGGCACTTGAGTATCAGCGCTTGGTGGATTGGAGCCACCTCCGCCACCACCGCCTCCACCGCCATTTCCATTACCCGGAGGTGTAGTCGGCGGTGTAGAAGTAGAATTATTATTGTTGTTGTTTCCTTGATTAGCAGAAGAAGAATTACCATTATTGGTACTAGTAAACTTTCTATCTGAAATTGGTATTAACTTAAGATTATTATTAGTAATACCTAAAGATAGGAATCTCATGATATTGTAGGCTGCTTCTCCATCCTGCATGTAGTATCTTTTACCGTCTTTAGGATTTAGATACCAAGCTTGTCCTTGTTTTTCTACTTGCAAAAGGATATATCCTTTTAGTCTATTAACTAAAGTATTATCATAGCTTAGTTTGTTTGGTCCTAAAGGGCTATAGTTATTCTTTATTTCATTGCCATCAGAGAAGCCATCATTATCAGTGTCTGCTTTATTAGGATCAGTATCTAATCCTTTTTCTAGATTGTCAGAGAGGCCATCAGAGTCTGTATCTACATCATTAAACCTTGGTTCTATGCCTACTGGTATTTTAGCGAGATTGCTATTGGTAATACCTAAGGAGAGTTCACGCATAGCTTGGTAGGCTACACTACCATTTTGGAGGTAGACTCTTTTCTGTTCTTTGGGGATGATATACCAAGCTTCTCCTAGTGATTCTACTTGGAGGAGGATGTAGCCTGAAAGACGAGAGCCTAGAGAAGTAGCTGCTTGACTAGAGTTGATGCTGAGGAGCAGAAAAGTTAAAAAACTAAGAAACCAGAGCTTTTTACTTTGGATTATTTTATTAGACATATATAGTATATATATTTTTAATTCTTATAACAACCAAATAAACTATACAATTTTATCCAATTTTTGTCACAGAGGCAATCGCTTTTTTGAGTACTTGTGCTGATTTTATAAAACTAGCTTTTTCTTCTTTAGACAATTGTAGTGGCAGCTCTCCTACCAAGCCTTTACGACCAATAATGACCGGCGTACTCAAACAAACTTTATTAACGCCATAAATGTTTTCGATCAAATGAGAAACTGGTAAAACTGTCCGCTTGTCATGCAAAATTGATTGGATGATAGAGGCGCCAGCCGATCCAATACCATAATAAGTTGACTGCTTGCCAGCAATGATAGCATAAGCAGCATTTTTAGCCTTATCAAAAATAGCTAGCTTATCTTTTGCGCTCAAAGTCTTATAAGTGTCTATGTGATTGTTGCCGACTGTCGCTGTACTCCAGACTGGAAACTCACTATCACCATGTTCACCCATGATATAGGCATGAATACTCTGAGTATTGATATTTAACTTTTGACTCAACAAATGTCTAAAGCGAGCAGAATCCAAAGTAGTGCCGCTGCCAATAATTTGATTTTTCTTTTTGGGAAACATCGAAATAGCAATATAAGTCAAAACATCGACTGGATTGGTAATCATCAAAATCACTGCCTGCGGATTGGCTTTGAATATTTGTGGCACCACCTCTCTGATTATTTTAGTATTCTTGTTTATCAAATCCAAACGAGTCTCTCCTGGCTTTTGAGCTGAGCCACAGGTGACTACTACCACACTACTATCAGCACAGTCTTTGTAAGTACCGACTTTTATGTTGGTGTGTCTAGTGAATGGGGCAGCGTGTTGTAAGTCCATGACCTGGGCTTGAGCTAATTTTTGGTCTATATCGATAATAGCTATTTCCTCGGCAATGTCTTGGATCACCAGACTATAAGCCAAAGTCGAGCCCACCATACCAGCTCCTATGATTGTAACTTTATTTTGCATATATTTTTATTTAGCTAGATAAATTAATTGTTTTTGCTTTTATTTTTCTCCCTAAATATTTTTCCGCTGAATGTTCAAATCTTTTATGATCATCTGTCGTCAAAAATATTGTTTTGTTTTTACTTTTTTTTATTTTAGCATACTCAGTATGCTTCGATAAATACTCTGCTAATTTATCAGCTACTATCTGACCACTATCCAAAACTTTTATATTTTTGCCAAAATATCTTTGAATATCTTTTTGTAGCCAACCATAATGAGTACAACCCAAGATAACTGTATCCGGAAAATGACTTTTCAGTGGGCGAACATATTTTTTCAAAATCATTTTGGTCTCGGGGGTCTTTTCCCAATTTTCTTCTATCAAGGGAACCAACAAAGGACAAGCTTGTTGTACTACTTTGATTTTTTTACCCGCCTTGACTCGCGTCTGGCGAGGCAGGTCCTGCAACTGCAATTCTCTGATGTATGATTTTGACTCTACGGTACTGCGAGTACCCATGACTGCTATTACTTTATTTTTTGTAGCCACACCTGCGGCCTCGGCTAATGGTCTGATAACTCCCAAAATATTTTTATGCGGATATTGCTTGGGCAAATATTCCTGCTGCAATTTACGCAAAGCCTCGGCCGAAGCTGTATTACAAGCCAAAATTATCAAATCACAACCCAGGCTAAACAAATAATCGACCGCTTGCTTAGTATATTCATAAATCACTTCTTGGCTATGATTGCCATACGGTGCGCGAGCATTGTCACCAAGATAAATATAGTCAAAGTGGGGTAATTTTTTTTCAATAGCTTTAAAAATTGTTAAACCTCCAAAGCCTGAATCGAAAACTCCAATCATAACCTTATAATTCTTTTCATTTAAAAATTTTTATAACCAATTAGCCTACTGAATCCCCCGCGCAGCGGGGTCCCGCTACGCGGGAAAAAACTCCAATCATTAGCTCTTGATTACTTGTAAAATCTCCTGCTGATGTTGCTCGGCTGACTGCTTATCTTTGGCCTCGACAGTCACTCTCAATAATGGCTCAGTATTTGATGGGCGGACATTGAACCACCAGTCAGCCAGCTCGACAGTCAGGCCATCAATTTCGTCTTTGATATTATCTCGATAGTGATAGCGTAATTTCTCTAGTTTAGCTGCAATATTTTCCACCTCTACATTGAGCTCATCGGCCCGACAATATAGATTGAAATCACTGATAATCTCTGAAAGTGGTCGACCATCTTCTGAAATTGCTTGCAGTGCCAAGACCAAGGCAATCAAGCCAGAGTCGGCGTAAAAATTATTTTTAAAAGCAAAATGACCAGACACTTCTCCACTCATGATGCCGTGCTCTAGATGCATATGCCTCGCTAGATTGATATAGCCGACTTCACTACGGATAGCTCGCCCACCCCATTGGGTGATCAGCTCAGGGACAGCGTGCGAACAAATCAGATTATAGACAATGCCAGCCCCGACTTCTTTTTTGAGCAACATTTTAGCAATCAAAAGTAAAGTCATATCACCTTTGATAAATTGCCCTTTTTCATCGATCAAAAACATGCGATCACCATCGACATCAAACATCACACCTAGGTCAGCCTTATGTTTCAATAATTCTTTGCTAGCTGCTAGATGAGCATCTTTGGCTAGAGGATTTGGTGGACGATTGGCAAACTTGGGATCAAGCTCAGAAAAAATACTAATCAACTCCACTGGTAACTTGTCAAATAATTTTGGCAAAATCAAACCAACCATGCCATTGCCAGTATCAGCTAAAACTTTTAATTTTTTTATTTTTTTGACATCAACAAAAGATAAAATATGTTTGATATGATCTTTGCTGATATCCTGATTTTTTAATTTGCCTTTTTTCTGCTCGGGATGAAAATCAGCCAGACGATCCATTTCCTTGTATATTTGTTGACCACTCAAAAATTTTATACTATCAGTATACTCCGTACTATTGATAGCCATCTTAAATCCGCCATACTGAGCAGGATTGTGCGAAGCTGTAGCCATGAATCCAGCATTGTACTTGTAGTGACCCAGGGCAAAATAAAAATCATTGATAGAAACCAAACCCAAATCATAAACCTCTACTCCATATTGCAAAAATATCTCCAAGGCTGCCATCATCAATGGCTCAGAAGCTTCGCGCACATCACGCGCTACCACTATCTTCAAACTATGTACTGGCCGATGAAGTTTACGACTGACTACGCTCAAATAGGCTAAGGCTATCTGCTTGGCCTGCTCTATATCTATTTGCTGAGGATAAATACCGCGCACATCATAAGAGCGAAAAATACTAGCATCCATATATTTGATATTAATAATATGTATTATTTTATCATAATGCCCCAAAAAAACACAATCGAAAGCTATTTGCCCAGGGCAATTTACATATTATAAAAAATTGGCTAAACTTAGGCCATGAATAAAAATATTCTCCCAAAAATTGAAATTGCCGGCTTGGCGGTTGATATTGATGAGACTTTGTCTTATACTATCGGTCATCTAGTATCCAAACTCCAAGAAAATTTTGGCAATCCTGAAAATTTATCAGTCAAAGAAATCATCGAAAAATACCGCTACACTAGCAATGTCCCCTACTGGCAACACGATGAAGCCAAACAATGGATAGACAAAGAAATACACTCGAATGAGCTACAAGAAAATCTACCGCTTATTGAAGATGCTAATATTTATTTAAATAAAATAAATGAAATCATACCGGTAGCAGCTTATATCACTGTCCGACCGACCAGTGTCATAGAAGGCACAAAAATTTGGCTTGATAAACATGGTTTTCCAGTGGCACCGATTATCTGCAAACCCATGAGTGTCCCGCACCCTGAAGGCAATAAATGGAAGGCTGGAGTTTTACAAGAACTATACCCCCAAATTTTAGGCATCATCGATGACAATGCTAAACTATTGGAATTTTTAAACAAAGGATACGAAGGCACAATATTTCTCTATGATCATCATAGGACTGATAGCCAGCTCCATGTCATTCCTTGCCCCAATTGGCCACAAGTTTTTGAAAATATAAAAATACATTTTAAAAATAAAATATGACCAAAAAATTCAAAATCATCCCGCCAACCAAAATCAAAATTGTGGAAACTCCCGGCAAAGGACTAGGTGTGGTCGCCACCGCTGATATCAAAAAAGGAGAAATCATTGAAACTTTCCCCGTCATTTATCTATCCAAAAAAGATGTGAAATATCTGGACAATGAATCTGACTTATTGACCTTTTATCCAATGTATTTGGAAACTCATCGCAAAGACTGCATCATGTTTGGCTATGGATCGATCTACAATCATGATCGAAAAAATCCCAACGCTGATATCTATTACCCAAAACATAGAAATGATCGCTATCTGATGATGAAAGCCCTCAAAAAAATCTCCAAAGGTGAGGAGATTGTTTATGACTATGGCTTTGATGATGAAGAAGAATTTTTAGATCTAAAGTAGCTCTATTTTTTCACTAGACAATTTAAATTGTATTTACTTTTGTAAAGACCCAATGGTTCTAGCTTGAAACCAGCTTTTAATAATAAAGACTTTAGCTCTAATTTGGTAAAATGATGATAGTAGCGCCAATTGACACTCTGCCTATCTGGTGAGGTGTAAGGTATAAAAAAATCATTCCAAGATTTTTTCTGTGTAATATTTTTGAAAATATATTGGATATACCTTGGCTGCAGTAGATTCCAGTTGGTCATAAAAAGTACTCCACCGGGTTTCAACCAACAATACATTTTATTTAACAATTCCTCTCTTTCTTTTTTGTTATCTAGATGATGAAAAGAAGCCACGAGACAAATGACATCAAAACTATTGCTTGGAAAATCTAGTTTACTCATGTCGGCTTGCTCAAAATTTTCATCTGGAAATTGCTGACGAGCTTGTTCTAATAACTGAGCACTAAAATCAACACCCAAATATTCGTATTTTTTACCAGCTGATTGGATCACTTTCAACAAGCGACCATTGCCACAACCCAAGTCTAAAATCTTGCCCCCGTCAGGCAAATATGGTATAAAAACGGATAACTCCTGCCAAGGCACATATCTAGTATTAGAAAAGTCTTTGGCTATAGAGTCATACACATTTTGCAAATCTTTTTTGATATCACTCATGGAAAAAAATAATAAAATATACGAAGAAATTGTGCTGGAGCTCATGGGGCAAAAATATGCCACTGATTTGGATTTTTCTAAACAATTGCGCCAATCTTTTAGCTCTCGCAAACTGCCAGCCAATACTAAGGCTACCTTGATTTTTGCCTATCGTCAATTGTTGAAAAAAAATAAAATAAAAGCTGATAGTAGCTTCGAACAGCTACTCAAAAAAAGAGCTGTACGAACACTATCAGGCGTATCAGTCATCACGGTGCTCACCAAGCCCTTTGTCTGCCCTGGCAAATGTGTCTACTGCCCGACAGAGGTCGGCATGCCCAAAAGCTATCTGTCCAATGAGCCAGCCGCCGCCCGGGCCAAGATGAATCTCTTTGATCCCTTTCGCCAGGTGACTATGCGCATCCAAGCTCTAGAAAATAATGGACACGCTGTCGACAAACTAGAAATACTGGTCTTGGGTGGCACTTGGTCTGTCTATCCTACTCACTATCAAGATGAATTTATCCGTGATTGTTTTTATGCCGCCAACATATTCGGCCAAAAGAAAAAAAGAAAAGCTTTTACTTTGGAAAAAGAACAAAAAATAAACGAAACTGCTAAATATAAAATCATTGGTCTGACTCTAGAAACTAGACCAGACTATATCAACCCGACTGAGCTTAAAAAAATGCGTCGACTGGGTACCACACGCGTCCAGCTCGGTGTCCAGCATACTGATAATAAAATACTAGAGCTCATCAAACGCGGACATAGTATTGAGCAAAGTATCAAGGCTACTCACCTACTCAAAGAAACCGGCTTCAAAGTAGATCACCACTATATGCCAGATTTACCTGGCTCTACTCCCAAAAAAGATTTGGCTATGTTTCAGTATGTTTTCAACTCCCCTGATTTGCAACCTGACCAAATCAAAATATATCCCTGTGTAGTCAACGAATTTGCTGAACTCTATGGCTGGTACAAAGCTAAAAAATATAAACCATATACCAAAAAACAATTGCTGGATTTGCTCCTCGCTGTCAAAAAAATAGTCCCACCCTACATGCGTATCAATCGCCTGATTCGCGATATTCCAGAAGAAAGTATAGTAGCTGGCAATAAAATAACTAATCTCCGCCAATTTTTACAAGCTGAACTCAAAAAACAGGGAGCCTCTTGTCAGTGCTTACGCTGTCGCGAAGTGCGCGATGATAAATATGAACTCAAAGATTTAGAATTGGTCCACCGCGAATATGACGCTAGTGGTGGTAAAGAAATATTTTTAAGCTTTGAAAATAAAGACCGCAGCAAGGTCTATGCTTTTTTGCGTTTGCGTATCAATCATGATTTAAAAAATAACATCTTTCCGGAGCTCAAAAGTGCCTCTATCGTGCGCGAGCTCCATGTCTATGGCCAGATGATACCAGTCTACGATGAAAATCTGGATGATGAAATTGGCAAAACCCAACACCTGGGCCTAGGCAAACGCCTCATGCAAGAAGCTGAAACAATCACTCGCGACTATAAAATAAAAAAAATAGCCGTTATTTCTGGCATTGGTGTCCGCAATTACTATCGCAAACTAGGCTACAAACTTCAGGGCACCTACTTGACTAAATCTCTAAAATAGTGCATAATACGCCTCCGCTCTTTTAGCCCGGCAACCGCACACAATGCAACGTCTACAAGGAGGTGAACATGGACCTGAACCAAGAGATCCCCTGCTTGTCCTGGTGGGCCAAGGCTGACGACATCCAAAAGGAGGTGTTCAAAGAGGCTGTGAACCTGGTCTACAGCATCTCGCTGGCACGACATGGCAGCAAACAGGACAATGAAGTCAGGGTGTTCAACGACATCTACAGGCCCATTATCCTGTCCGATGGCATCATCCCGGAGAACATGGATTTTACCCAGCTTTGCCGAAGGCTGAGAGTAAATCCCCATGACATCAGCGAGAACATCCGCCTCATCTTTGAACAGCTCAGCGGACACATCAGCTGCATCGAAGCAGCACAAATCTTGTGGCTACCGCCACGAGAAGTGCGGCGACTGATCGCAGCCAAAAAGCTGAGGGCCACCAAGGATGAGAAAGGACACTGGCGCATCGAGGCCATTACTGCGCTAGAACTGACGGCCCGCAGGCTGGGACTCCGCGTGCACTAAGCACACAACACAGGGCTCGTCCGCTACTGCTCACGCAGAGCGAGACGAGCCCTGAATTTTTTTTACTTATTTTTTTTCTCTTGTAGATACACTATATAGGAATAGAGCATTGAGCCAAAAGTAGCTAGTACCGCACCACCGACAAATATACCAGCGCCCCAGGCATAGGGTAAATTTGGTGAGATGATGATGCAAACACCAAAGACGATAAACATCCAGCCACCGACCCGATGAGTTTTGTTCCAGACATTTTCCGATGACAGAGTCCAAGGTGTTTTGATACCGACAAACCAATTGCGTTTCAATTTACCTAAATAATTGCCAATCAAAATCATCAATAAACCAACCAACCAGGGCACCCAAAATTGAATCTGAATCGGATAACCTAAATTATATAGACCAGATAAAACATAAATAACAGCAAAAAAAGTTACCATGATATTCTTGAACAAATGATAAACTTTTTCAAAATCCGCATAACGATCTTTTTTGGGATCAAGCATTGGCAAAGCCAAAAATAAAACATACATAAAAATCAAAACTCCTACCATACCAAAAGCACCGCCGGCTCTACTAGTCCAGTCATCTGGCTGGCCAGCAAAATTCCAATGACCCACTACCTGCTCAGGAAAGTGCGCATAAAAATAAAAACTCAAAGCCACAGTCGCCAAGGTGACCAAGATACACCAAGCTTCGCTTTTCCAACTCAATTTAATTGCTGATCTCATAAATTTAATTTATTATTATTTATTTTTTAATTGCTAAAAATTTCGCAATTTTTTCGGCTACTTCTTCTAAAATACTAAAGTTTAGAGAATAAATAATTTGCTGACCGCTACGACGACTAGAAATCAAATCAGCTCTTTTCAAAATATCGAGGTGATGAGACAAAGTCGGAGTAGTCACATCTAGATATTTACCAATTTCATTGACCGACAACTCGCCTTTTTTCAATAAATCCAAAATCTTCTGGCGATTTGGTTCTGATAGAGCAGCAAAGGTTTTAGTCAAAGACATGGCTATTTAATTAGATATTTAGATATATATCTAATTATATAGTAAAAATAAAAAGTAGTCAAGAAACTACTTAATAATGATATTCTTTGCCTTTGATAATACTCACAGCTCTATATATTTGCTCTAGTAAGACTACTCTCGCCATCTCATGAGGCATAGTCAGCTGAGACAAAGAAATTGTTTGTGGATATTTTTGTTTGATCTCCTCTGCCCAACCCAAGGCTCCGCCAATGACTAAAATAATCTCTGACTGCTTGGCCATAAATTTTGCAAATTTTAGAGAATCAAATTCTTGACCAGCTTCTGCTAATAAATAAACATTTTGTTTATTATATTTTTCTAAAGCATTTATAAGACGTTGATTTTCATTAGCTTGTGCCTGTTTTTTATTTTGACTAGAAAATGACTCAGCTTTTATTTCTACAAAATTAAGTACAGCATATGGCTTCAATCTTTTGCTATATTCCTCTATGGCTGTTTGCCAAAATTTCTCTTTGATTTTACCGACCGCTACTATAGTGATTTTTAACATAAATATGATGTATATCTTCTATTTTATAGCAAAGCTGTACTTTCAGGCAAATGACGCTATTGACTAAATAGCCAATAAATGTTAGTATAAGATGTTCCCGTACAACCGTTCATCGTTCTTCAAGGAGGAAGCTTGTGGCAAAACAACCTACTCTTCTCCATTTCGAAAGTCACGCTATCCATTGGGTGGCGAATCTAGAAGACGAGCACTTCTGGTCTACCCTGAAGAGACTGAGGACCATGCAAGAAGATGGTCACGAAAACTCAGGACTCTTTAGTGGTGTCCTGATCCCCATCTTCATCAACAACGGACGCATCCCCCAGGATGCCAAGTTCCAAGAAATGCTCAAGAGCATGAATCTCGACGCTCGGAAGATCAGCGACATGCTCGATCATCACTACAAGGCTACCATGGAGCGCACCTCTGCTTGAATTCTGCCCCTCGTCCGATCACCGGTCGAGGGGCGCAATTTTTTTATAATATTGCAGTTAATGGCTGTTATGATAAACTAAATAACAGATTGATACTAAATA
>CAYUER010000004.1:0-2133 GCA_964443785.1 uncultured Gammaproteobacteria bacterium | reverse complement strand
AATATTGCAGTTAATGGCTGTTATGATAAACTAAATAACAGATTGATACTAAATAAAATAATCAAAATGAAAAATTTATTAAACCAAGATCCAGAAATAGCCCAAATTATAAACGCCGAACTAGATCGCGAGCGCCAAGGCGCTGAAATGATTGCTTCAGAAAATTTTGTTTCTCTGGCTGTCTTGGAAGCGGCGGGCTCGATCTTAACCAATAAATACGCCGAAGGCTACCCCAACAAAAGATACTATGGTGGTAATGAATTTATCGACCAAGCCGAAACTCTGGCTATTGATCGCGCCAAAAAATTGTTTGGAGCAGAACACGCTAATGTCCAGCCGCACTCTGGCTCTCAGGCCAATGCCGAAGCCTACATGGCTATGGCCAATTTACATGATACTATCTTGGGATTTTCTCTAGCGCATGGTGGACACTTGACCCACGGACATCCAGTCAATTTTTCTGGCAAGTCTTACAACTTTGTCAGCTACGGAGTAAATAAAGAAACTGAATTAATTGATTTTGACGAAGTGCGCCAGCAAGCTATCACCCATAAACCAAAAATAATTTTAGCTGGAGCATCTGCTTATTCACGCCAAATTGATTTTGATAAATTCAAAAGTATTGCCGATGAAGTGGGTGCCTATCTCATGGTAGATATGGCACACATTGCTGGCCTAGTCGCCGCTGGTCTACACCCCGATCCTGTGCCAGTGGCTGATGTAGTCACTACTACTACTCACAAAACTTTACGCGGACCTAGGGGCGCTATGATTTTATGTAAAATTAATGACCGCCTAGACCATGAAAATAAAAAAAATTTAGCCCAAAAAATTGACAGCGCTGTTTTCCCTGGGTTTCAAGGCGGACCACTAGAGCACATAGTTGCTGCCAAAGCTGTAGCTTTTCAAGAAGCACTATTGCCTGAGTTTAAAGAATACCAAAAACAAATTTTAAAAAACTGTAAAACTCTGGAAAATAAATTTAAAGAAGCGGGCATCAGAATGGTCTCTGGCGGTACTGACAACCACCTCTTACTGATCGACGTCACCCCTTTGGGCCTATCTGGTCAAGAAGCTGAAAACTTACTCGACCAAGTCCATATCTACACCAACAAAAATATGATTCCTTTTGATACTAGAAAACCGATGGATCCATCTGGCATCAGACTAGGTACAGCTGCCTTGACGACCAGAGGCTTGAAAGAAAAAGATATGGAGATAATTGCTGATGTTATTATTGATACTTTAAAAAATAAAAAAGTCACTAATCAAAATCAAAAAAATATTTTAGAATTAATGAAGCAATTTCCTCTTTATCCGGAATTGTAAAATATGGACAAAATAATAGACGGCAAAGCATTGGCTGCCGACATACAACAAGATCTCACTGTAGAAATAAAGTCTAATGATTTACACCCATCTTTGGCTGTGATTTTGGTAGGCGATAATCCAGCCTCTCGACTATATGTCAGTCTCAAGAAAAAAGCTTGTGAAAAAATAGGCATTGAATTTCATGAATATCTAATGCCTGAAAATATCACTATGGAACAAGTTTTGGAAACCATTGATTTTCTAAATAAAGACGAATTCACTGATGCTATTCTGGTCCAACTACCACTACCTGAACATCTAGATACCAATGCTATTATCAAGGCTATTGATCCCAAAAAAGATGTCGATGGTTTTCATCCTGACAATATCCAAAAATTATTAGCCGGGACAAGTGACTTTATCCCTGGTTTGGCTCTAGGTATCTGGAAACTGATTGAGTCCACTCAAGAAAACCTAGATAATAAATCCGCTGTCATCGTAGCCAAGGGCGATGTCTTTTTCCAACCACTGACCAAGGTCTTGGCTGACAAAAATA
This sequence comes from uncultured Gammaproteobacteria bacterium, assembly GCA_964443785.1. Lineage (GTDB taxonomy): Bacteria > Patescibacteriota > Patescibacteriia > UBA1558 > GWA2-36-10 > CALMZN01. The sequence goes on along the minus strand of CAYUER010000004.1, from coordinate 266 downwards.
TCCAAGCACAGCTAGTCGATCCCAAAAATCCGGAGTTAAAGAAATATTCAAGCCTTGCTGATATTTTGATTGTGGCTATTGGTCAGCCATTTTTCATCAAAGAAGACATGGTCAAAGACCAGGCAATTGTCATTGACGTCGGTACCAACAAAATTGATAACAATCATATAGTAGGTGATGTCGACTATACGGCTGTTTTTGAAAAAGTAAGTCATATCACTCCAGTGCCTGGTGGCGTGGGCCCGATGACTGTGGCCATGCTACTC
>CAYUER010000003.1:45099-54297 GCA_964443785.1 uncultured Gammaproteobacteria bacterium | reverse complement strand
GTGTTTTATGTAGTGCTCCAGCTCAGCTGACTTGCGGTGGTCAAACCAAAGATTGCGTGGTAGTAGATGATCCGAATTTTTTGGGTAAACATCTGCCAGTTTTACCAGTCGATCCAGAAAAATCAGGCACTACTGATACGGGCTATTATATTAGTCGAGCTGATAACAATTTTGGTCTAGTGGTGGGCGCTTGTGATAGCTACGAGACTCAAGATATGGTGAAGCTAGCCAATGCTAGTTTGCCGACTTATGAAGCTACAGAAGTACCAGCTCTTTGTGGTAATGGTATTTTGGAGAGTGGTGAAATTTGTGATTACAATGCGGCGGGCGCTACTTGTCCATACCACAATGATTATTACACGCAAGATATTGTTTATGATGAGAATTATTGTGATATTGTTGTTGGTTGTAGTGCTAGCTGCAATTCTTGTTTGGTTTCTTGCGCTCCAGGTGATAAAGGAACCGGTGAAGTACCGTGTATTCCAGGTGAAGGTGATTGTTAGTTAATTTATTTTTCATATGAAAATTTTAAACTACAAGGCCTTTACCTTGATTGAGTTGATTATGGTAGTGGCAGTGATCGCTATTTTGGTCACTGTTCTTTTTGTATCGACTAAACCTCAAAAAAGATTTGGTGAAACTAATGACGCCAAAAGGAAAAATGACGCTCAAAGCTTGGAGCAGGCTATCAAGCTAGTCACTGCTGACACTGGCTCTTTGCCAGCTGAGCTTAATATTACAGAAAACCAAGCTTTGGCGATCGTCAAAGCGGGTGGTTCAGTGTCCGGTACTTATAGTTGCGCTGTTTTGGGCTCGAGTATCAATAAGGTGGATTTGGCTGCGGCTGTATCTAGTGTTTTGCCAACTTTGCCTATGGATCCAGAGCTCAGCTCAGCTAGCAATGAGACTGGTTATTATATTATCAAAAGAGGGCGAGCTTATGATATCGAGCCCTGCAACACTTATGAATTAGCTGCCACTAGTGGCGACAAACAGATGTGTGGTGACGGGTATTGTGGTAGCAGTGAGTCTTGTAGTTCCTGCGCTCAAGATTGTGGAGTTTGTCCTGGCCCACAGAGCTATACAGTCGGACCAAATTATCCAGTGACTGGAGCCGATGGAGGTGTTGGTTCTTATCCATGGACGTCTCCTACAAATGTGGTTTCTGATAACGGTGTTTATGTCTCAAGATCTTCCGTCAGGGATAATTATCCAGTGTGGTATGATAGTGCTGTTCAAATAATAAAAAGTGATGGTTCATATGGCTCGACCAATAAATCAACTGGAGCGGCCTTTCCATATGTTACTGATGCTGTGACTACATATGGCGGAGAGGCGGATTTGTGGGGTGAAACTTGGACACCGGCTGATATAATGGACGCAGATTTTGGTGTAGCTTTTAAGGCTGTAGGCGGTGCTATTACCACAAATTATTTAAAGGCTACTAATTTTGGATTCAATAATATTCCAGTTGGAGCCACAATCAATGGCATAAAGGTAGAAATAGATAAAAGTTATTATGGTGGCCCAAGTAATTCTTATGGTCGCGTTGATTATATAAAAATTACAGTTTATTATACTAATTAATATTATTTTTAAACCCGCCCAGCCCCTCGCGAGGGGCTGGGCGGGTATTTTGTTGTCCGTCTTAAAAAATGTTATAATATAGTCAATGGCTAAAAATATTTTAGTGCAAGCTAGCAAGTTATTAATTCTAGATTATATTCTAGAGATTTTGTATTTTCCAGTCTGGTGGTATGGAGTGGGTTTGCAAAATGCTTTTAGTTTTTTTACTAGAGGTGTCGCGGAGGCTGATCGCAATACCGGCTTTACGCTATTGATCAAAAATATTTTCAAACCAATGTTCGCTCAGTATGATAAGCAGGGGCGAATTATCAGCTTTGTGATGCGTCTGGTGCTTATTTTTTACAAGGGTCTTTTATTTATCTTGATGCTCTTGTTTGATTTTATTACTTTAGTTTTTTGGGTTTTATTACCAGTGATGGTGATATGGGGCTTGAGCTATAATCTACCAACTTTATGGCAGAAGTGATTTTTAAAAATTGTGACACTTGCCAAGCTCAGGGTAGTGTCAGTGGTAAAAAATGTCCAACTTGCCTGGGGCATCGTTATTTTTATTTTGAAAATAATGATTTAGTTTACTGGGATTACCCGATTGATTATCTGCATATTTTTGTCAGAGAATTGCGTCAGACTATCAACTTGATTATCAATATTACTTTGATAGTAGCAGGTGCCTTGGCTGGATTTTTTCTGGTCAGGAGTTTTGTAATTTTGCAAGGTGACCCCATAGCTTTATTGAAAATATGGTTGACGGCTAGTCAGCAGAATTTTTTGTTTTGGTCCTTGATAGTTTTGGTGATGTACCTTTATTATCGTATCGAATCACCAATTTTAGCTGAAAAGAAAAAAAGAAGATTACTTTTGGATAAAAATGTTTTTGTTCAACACAATATTGCAGATAGTCTAAACAAGGAAACCGCCGAGATGCTCGACAAAGCTTGGCTCTATGCCAGGATGACCAAGGTTTTTCCAGTAAGTGCTTGGCATTTGCTTTATATTCTATTGGGCGACAAAGACATCAAGCTTGTGTTGGCTAGACTTGGTTTGGGTAGTGAAAATTTACAACAAACTATCAATGACAATTTAGTACAAATGAACGCTGCTACTTCAGTCAATGATGATTTGACTGACGAGCTCAAAAATACTTTGTTGCAAGCCTATGTGCATATGCACAAGCGTCGTGACAATCGTATGGCAGAAGTAGATTTGTTTTATGGTTTGGTCATGTCGTCAAAGTCGGTACGCAATTTTTTCTACGATTTCAATATCGATGAAAACAAAATTGATAATGTCACAGCTTGGCTAGAGATCAATCGTAGTATTTATAACAACTACAAACTTTATCGTTCTCGTTCTCGTTTGAAGCAGACGCATATCAATAGAGCCTACACTGCCATTGCTACTCCTATTTTGGATGCTTTTTCTGAAGATTTGACAGCGCAGGCCAAGAGAGGTCGTCTCACTCTCTGCGTTGGTCGCGATAAGGAAATCGCCGATATCATTGAGATGGTGCAGAGCAATATGTCGAGCGTGATTTTGGTTGGCCAGCCTGGTGTCGGTAAGACCAATATTATTGAGGGCTTAGCCAACATGATGATGGCCGAAGAGGTGCCACCAGCTTTTCAAGATAAGCGTTTGGTTAGCGTGTCTATACCTTTGCTGATCTCGGGTACGGGCGGTAGTGGAGTATTGGAGGAGAGATTGCTAGCCATAGTGAATGAAGTAGCGATTTCCGGCAATATTATTTTGTTTATTGATAATATTCACAATATCATTGGCGTCTCTAGCCAGGGCAATGAAGGTATTGATTTGTCTGAAGTATTGGCCTCCGAGATTCGTAAAACTGGCATTGTCGTCATTGCGACCAGTACCAACAAGAGCTATGTCGAGCGTTTGGAAAAAACTGACCTTGGTCAGGTCTTGAAAAAAATCACTATCAATGAGCCAGATAAAAATCAAACTATCCAAATTTTAGAAGCTCATGTCGGTTATGTTGAGCATAAAAATAAAGTCTACTTTACCTATGAGGCCATAGAAAGGATTTTTGAACTTTCTAGTCGCTATTTGCCAGATAGCTATCTACCCAAAAAAGCGATTGACATGATGGATGAGGTGGGGATCATGGTCGCGCAGACTAGGCGAGCTGATCGTCTAGTGCGCGGCGAAGATGTAGCTGTCTTGGTCAGTCGCAAGACCAACATACCTCTGACCCAAGTGTCCGTCCAAGAGTCCAGTAAATTGATGAATATTGAGGAAGAAATTCATCAGCGGATTATTGGTCAGCATGAGGCAGTCAGTAGCGTCGGAGCTGCCTTGCGCAGGGCTAGAGCTGAGCTGAGAGACAAAAAGCGTCCTATAGTCAATCTTTTGTTTTTGGGTCCGACTGGTGTCGGTAAAACTGAGCTAGCCAAGACCGTGGCCGAAAAATACTTTGGCAGTGAAAAAAATATGATCCGCCTAGATATGTCTGAGTATCAATCACAAACTAGTTTGCCTAGGTTGATTGGCTCAGCCGAAAATGGCACTACTGGACTACTGACAGAGATGGTCAGGCAAAAACCTTTTGCCTTGCTGTTGCTTGATGAAATAGAAAAAGCTGACAAAGAAGTTCTCAATATTTTCTTGCAAGTAATGGAAGATGGTCGCCTGACTGATGCTTTAGGTACGACAGTTGATTTTACCAATTTGATATTGGTCGCGACTTCCAACGCTGGCACATCATATATCCAAGATCAAATCACGCAAGGCAAGGGTATCGATGACTTCAAAGATAATCTGATCAAAAATGAAATTCGCCCAATATTCAGTCCGGAGTTTATCAATCGTTTTGATAATGTCGTAGTTTTCAAGCCACTGAACAAAGAAGAGATTTTCCAGATTGCTGGTTTATTGATGAAAGGTGTGAAAAAGAATTTGGAGGCCAAGGGTATTTATTTTGAGTGGACTGAAGCCGCTCAAAGAGAATTAGCTGACGCTGGTTTTGATCCAGTCTTTGGTGCCCGACCTTTGCGTCGAGTGATCCAAGAGCGAGTGGACAATGCTTTGGCTTCATTTTTGTTGTCTGGCAAAATTGGTCGCCGTGATGTCATAGTCTATGATGTGGGCGACAAGATTACCGTCAAGCCCGCAGAGGGGTATTAAAATTTTTCATTTTAAAACAAGAATTGGCTGTTTAGTCAATTCTTGTTTTTTTTGCTTTAATTAGTTATAATTTGCTTATCGATTGAGTAAAAAATCGCTGATTTATGGAAGACAAAAATTTATTTGAAAAAGTAGTGAATCTGGCTAAAACCAGAGGTTTTATTTATCCCTCTTCGGAAATATACGGAGGTTTGAGTGCTTCTTATGACTACGGCCCTTTGGGTGTCGAGCTCAAAAATAATATCAAAAAGTCTTGGTGGAAGATGTTTGTGACCGAGCGGGCTGACATGGTGGGTTTGGATGCGGCTATTATCATGAATCCCAAGGCTTGGGAGGCATCTGGTCATTTGGCCAACTTTTCTGATCCATTAGTAGAGTGCAAGGCTTGTCACCATCGTTTTCGCTATGATCATCTTTTGGAAAAAAATAGCCTAGAGCCAAAGCACGATAAAGAAAAACCACAACCCGATCAAAAGATAAAGTGTCCAGATTGCGGCGGAGCTTTGACTGAGATGCGGCAGTTCAATATGATGCTCAAGACTTTTATTGGTCCAGCCGAGGATTCGGCTAGTGTAGCTTATTTGCGACCAGAGACAGCTGGTGGTATTTTTGTCAATTTCAAAAATGTCGCTGAAAGTACTCGACAGCGTTTACCTTTCGGTATTGGTCAAATTGGCAAAGCTTTTCGCAATGAAATCACCACTGAGAATTTTATTTTTCGCATGCGTGAGTTTGAGCAGATGGAGGTGGAGTATTTTGTTCATCCGGACAAGGGTTTGGAGGCTTTTGAAGATTGGCTACAAGTGATGCGTCGCTGGTGTCAGTCCTTGGGTATCAAGTCAGAAAATCTAGTAGAGGTAGAAATTCCAGAAGCCGATCGAGCTTTTTATTCCAAGCGTACTATTGATTTTGAGTTCAAGTATCCTTTTGGTCAAAAGGAACTTTATGGTCTAGCCTACCGCACTGACTATGATTTGAGTCAACATCAAAAATTCAGCGGTCAGGATTTGAGCTATACCGATCCAGTGACTGGTGAAAAATTTATTCCCCATGTGGTCGAGCCTTCTTTGGGTTTGGATCGCTCAGTTTTGGCAGTTTTACTTTCGGCCTACACCGAAGTGCAGGGTGGACGCAGTACTACTACCGAAGCCAAAAAAGATATTGAATTAGTTTTGAAGTTGCCCTATGCTTTGGCGCCGATCAAGATTGCGGTCTTGCCACTTTCCAAAAAAGAAGAGTTGACCAAACCGGCTCAGCAAATATTGTTGGATCTCAAAAAACATTTTGTCTGTGTCTATGATGAGACAGCTAGTATCGGCAAGCGTTATCGTCGTCAAGATGAGATTGGCACACCGTATTGTGTGACTTTTGACTTTGAAAGTCTCGAAGACAAAAAAGTGACAGTGCGTGATCGTGATACCATGCAGCAAGATCGAGTAGAGATTACAGAATTAATAAATTATTTTCACACTAAATTTAATTAATTTTTTATTTAATTTATATATATGTTCAAAAGAATCGTGCGTCCTGATGGTAGTGTACTGCTACTGGTGCCCAAAAAAGACACTCAAGCTATTACTTTTGAGGTGATCTATAAAGTTGGTAGTCGTCAAGAAAATTTGCGCAACAATGGTGTTTCTCATTTTGTCGAGCACTTGATGTTCAAGGGCACTGCCAAAAGACCGAATACCATAGACATCTCCAAAGAGCTAGATGGCATCGGGGCAGAGTACAATGCTTTTACTGGCAAAGAACATACGGGCTATTATATTACGGCCGATAGCAGTCATTTGCCATTGGCGATGGACATGCTTTCAGATATGCTTTATCAATCCAAGTTTGAAGCTACAGAGATGGATAGAGAGCGGGGTGTGATAGTCGAAGAGATCAATATGTATGAAGACAATCCATCTTTTTTTGTCGAAGAAATTTTTGAAGATTTATTGTTCAGAGGCTCAACTTTAGGTAAGCCCATTGCCGGTCCACGCGAGGTAATCAAGACTATTAGCCGCCAAAATTTATATCAATATTATCAGAATCATTATTACAATGGCAATGCAGTGATTGGTGTAGCTGGTAATTTTTCGGAAGCCAAACTGCAAACTCTATTGAAAAAATATTTTCCAATAAGCAAAAAACAAGCTCGCAACAAAATAGAAAAAGTAGGTCGCTTTGCTCAAGCACAGCCCCGCATCAAGTTGATTAATCGCAATTTAGAACAAGTGCAATTAATACTCGGATTCAGGTCACTACCTAGTACGGATAAGCGTTTTATGGCTTTGCAAGTGTTGGGTAACATCTTGGGCGGTACTATGAGCTCTCGTTTGTTTTTGCAAATCAGGGAAAAAATGGGCTTGTGCTACTTTGTTAAGGCTGAAGTAGGAGGCTATGAAGACATCAGCTCTTTTGCAGTGCATTCTGGTCTTAATAAGGATAAGATATATGAAGCCTTGACTATGATCAAAGCTGAGCTTGATCGAGTCAAAAAAGATGGCATCAGTGCCGATGAATTACAAAAAGCCAAAGATAATATCCGTGGTCGTTTGATTTTACGCTTAGAAAGTCCGACTAGCTATTTGAATTTTTTGGCTGCCCAAGAACTATGGAATCAAAATATCAAAGATTTGCCAGCTACTTTGGCTGCTTTGGATAAAATTACCGTCAATCAAGTGAATAATCTCGCTAAAGATGTGATCGATTGGTCAAAGAGCAATTTAGCTATCATTGGCCCCTTTGAAAATGAAGATAAATTTTTGAAAATATTAAAATCCTAAAATAAAAATATGACAAAACAAAACACTACTATTTCCAACGGCACTATTTGGCGTATTATTTTTATCTTGGCGCTAGTGACCGTGGCGATATTGATTCGCGATGTTTTAGCCTTGCTAGTCATTGCTATCGTCTTGGCTTCCGCTTTTGATCCTTGGGTTGATACCTTGTCACGAGTCAAGATTCCTCGTGGTTTGAGTATTACTATTATTTTTACTTTATTTTTATCATTGATTACTACAGTAGTTATTTTGTTATCAGGACCGATAGCTGCGCAGATTATGGATATATCGAGCTCTTTCCCTGAGCTTTACAGAAAACTTGATGATGCTTTGATGAATTTACATCGCCTAGAGGGTGCCAATTCTGGTGTATTGGCCAGTAGCAGTGGCACATCATTGACTCAGTTGGCTCAAAGTTTATCCAAAATTGGCTTTGGTATTTTGAATGTGGTCACTTCTATTTTTGGTAGTATTATCAGTTTTTTCATGGTTTTGGTTTTGACTTTTTATTTGACTATCGAAGAAAATGGTTTCAAGAATTTTATCAATCATCTTTTTCCAGCTGATAAAAGTGAAAAAGTCAGCTATCTGGTAGAAAAAATGCAGAAGCGTCTAGGTATGTGGTTTCGTGGACAGATTATCTTATCTTTGATTATTTTTATTACTGTTTATATTGGTTTGTTGATCTTAGATGTCAAATACGCTTTGTTATTAGCAGTCTTGGCTGGTTTATTGGAGATTGTGCCGATTTTGGGACCATGGGTTTCCGCTATTATTGCGGTCTTTTTTGCTTGGGCTGACGGCCTAAACAAGGCTATCTACACTGCTATTTTGTATCTAGTGATCCAGCAATTGGAAAATAATCTCATAGTCCCCAAAATCATGGGTCGTAATACTGGCTTGAATCCAGTGGTGGTAATTTTAGCTATCTTGACCGGTGGTCGTTTGGCAGGAGTAGTCGGAGCTTTGCTGGCTGTGCCAATTGCTACGGTAGTGTCTGTCTATTTTGAGTATGCTATGTCCCAAAGAAAAACAAGTCGATGAGTAGTTTATATATTGTTGCCACACCAATAGGTAATTTAGATGATATTACTTTGCGGGCTCTGGATGTTTTACGCAAGGTGGATGTGATTGTTGCAGAGGATAAGAGAGTGACTATCAAGTTGCTCAACAAGTTTGAGATTGAAAAAAAATTATTAGTTTGGCAACAACATAGTTCACAGCACGATTGGCAGAAGATCAAAAATGAATTAAGCGCTGGTCATGATTTGGCCTATGTCAGCGATGCTGGTACTCCAGGGATTGCTGATCCAGGTGGACAGTTGATTCAAAAAGTTTTGGTAGATTTTCCTGATGTGCAGATTGTGCCGATCGCTGGCCCCTCAGCCTTGTCTTCTATTATTAGTGTGGCCGGTATTCAGATGGATCGTTTCATTTTTTTGGGTTTTTTGCCACACAAAAAAGGCAGACAAACAATGATTGATATGATCAAAAAAGAGGAAGTTCCAGTTATATTTTTTGAATCAGTTCATCGTATCATCAAAGCCTTGGAACAGCTCAGTGATTGCTCAAAACATTTGATTGTCGGACGAGAGCTGAGTAAACAGTTTGAGACTATCTATCGTGGTACAGCTTCTGAAATATTAGCTACTTTGAATAAAAATAAAACTCAAATAAAGGGAGAATTTGTAGTGATAGT
>CAYUER010000003.1:0-44999 GCA_964443785.1 uncultured Gammaproteobacteria bacterium | reverse complement strand
ATATGAAAGAAAAAAAACAATTAGGTACTATTACTATTTTGATCGAAGACAGACAAACTCATGCCAATGATGTGCAAAATATGTTGACCGAGGCAGGACACTTGATCATGTCTAGACTGGGGGTCAATGTCCAGCCGGCTTGTGTCGAGCATTGCACTGGTTTGATAGTGGTGGCTATGGCTGCCAGCACCAAGCAAATAAATGATTTGACCAAAAAGCTGAATAAGCTCTATGGCATTGTAGCCAAAGCTAGCATCGTGACTAAATAATCATTAAGTTTAATATAAAAGAATTATGAGTTTATTTGATGTTATTTTAATCGTTATTTTATTCGTCTTTGTCTGGCAGGGTTTTCGCTCTGGTTTGGTGGGAGCTATTGGTGCTTTTATTGGGGTCATTTTGGGTATTTGGTTTGGCTCACACTATATGTCGCAGATGGGCGCTTGGATTATGCAGGCTATCAATATTGATAATCAATCCTTGGCTAATATTTTAGGTTTTGTTGTTATTTTTTTGTTAATCAATATAGCCATTACTATTATTGTCAAAGTAATTAATTTGATTTTTCATTTTATACCGTTCATTGATTTGATCAATAAAATGTTGGGCGCAGTAGTTGGTTTGTTGGGCGGTGTATTGGCTATTAGTGCTTTTGTTTATCTATTGGCTCGCTTTCCGATCAGTGAGGCTATTTCTGGATCTTTCAAATCTTCGTTTATTTCTGTTTGGGTGAGCAATATTTCTATAGTAATTGAGCCGTTTATCCCAGAGGCTATCAAGAGTATTCAATCTTTAATGTAATGCTTTTTGATTCCCATACTCATCTTAATTTCAAAGCCTTCAACGAAGATCGAGCTGAAGTCATGGCTCGCTGCAGGCAGGCTGGACTATCTGCGGTCAATGTCGGAGCTGCTTATGATAGTTCACAAAAAGCTGCAGAGATTGCTGATGGTCAAAATTTTTATGCGAGTTTAGGTCTGCATCCCATCCATGTTTTTGATGAAGATTTTGCGGCAGATAAATTTCAGTCTTTGATTGACCAGCATCCCGGCAAGATTGTTGCTATGGGTGAGACGGGTTTTGACTACTATCATTTTGACATGAGCTTTGCCAAAGGCGCGCAATCAATTGAGGAGATTAAGGCTAGGCAAAAAAAAGTTTTTTTACAACATATTGAATTAGCCCAAAAAAATAATCTAGCAGTCATTGTCCATGGTAGAAATGGCAAGCCCACCTCGCCTAGTCCAGACAAGGATGAGGCAGAGGCTTATAGGGATATTTGCCAGCTATTAAAAGAATCAAAGATCAAGCGAGCGGTTGTACATTGTTTTGGTGGCAGTGTTGAGGAGGCTCAAGAGCTAGTTCAGATGGGTTTTTATATCGGTGTGACTGGCATCATCACTTTTGATAAGACTGGTATTTTAGAAAAAATTGTCCGGACTATACCACTCGAACAAATTTTGATAGAAACCGATGCACCATATTTAGCACCAGAGCCTTATCGAGGAAAAAGAAATGAACCACTCTATGTCGAATATGTGGCCGAAAAAATATCGCATATTTTAGCGAAAGAAAAATCGGAGATTATAGAAATTACCAATCAAAACGCTAAAAAATTGTTTAATATAAATAACTAAAAATTAATTTGTATCTTATGGAAACAACGCCAACAACTAGTGTCGTAAGCCAGGCAAATGGAAAATTAATTTCTGTATCAGAATTATTTTCTAGATCATTTGCACTTAGTAAAAATATTTTTTGGAAAGTGATTGGCATGAATCTTTTGCCTATGTTGACTTACATACCGATAGCATTGATGGCAGCTTTATTTTATTTAACATATTCTTTTTCCTCCAAATTAGGCTCGATCGCGTCGATAGCCATATACGTGATCTTAGGCATTGTGGCTTTGTTTGCTATAATTATTGCAGTTTATGCTTACTTGATAGCTCAAGTGGGGACTTATTTGTTGATCAAGAATAAAGATAGTGATCCAAAAATTTGGCCAACCTTTAAAGTTGCCAGATCTCAAGCTATTAGTTTTTTTGAAACAAACGCGTTAGCTTCTATTTTTATATTTCTATGGACCTTGTTACTCATTGTGCCTGGTATTATCATGGGAATTTATTATAACTTTGTAGCCTGGATTTTTATGTTTGAAGGTTTAAAAAATAAAGCAGCTATGCGTCGCAGTAAAGAGCTGGTCAAAGGTAGATGGTGGTCAGTTTTCGGCAGATTATTTCTTTTTGGGTTTACCGTTTGGTTGGTGCTCGTCATACCATCTATGTTTATCGAAGAAAAATCAACAGCTGATAAAATTTATTCATTTATTGTTGATGTGATTTCACTGATCATTACTCCATTTTCTTTGGCTTATGGCTACCATATCTATAAAAGTTTAGTCGATTTAAATAAATAATATGACCATGAATCATATTAAAAGCCTGGAAGGTAATCAAGTTGGATTAATGTCTGTTTCGGAATTATTTATTAAATCTTTTCAGGTTTATAAAAAATTATTTTGGCAGCTTCTAGGTATGTTTTTTTTGGGATTATCTGGTCTTTTATCTTTTGCGGTAGTAGGCATAATAGCTTCTTTAGTTGATCTATTTATTCCTATAACATATGATTTAAGCGGTGCTATTAATATTTTACTTAGTTTGCCAGCGGGCTTTTTTAGTCTTTATTGTTTACTTTTGGGATTTATTGGTATGGCCGTAGTTGTTGTGAAGAATGATAAAAACATAAAATTATGGTCTACTTTTAAAATGTCTCATGATAAATTTTTAAAAATTTTAGGAACTAACTTCTCTTCTGGTATTTTTTTATGGCCAGATTATGTTTTTGTGTTTTGGGTTGTGCTCGCAGAAAATTTATATGGTAGAGCAGCTTGGGATAGAAGTAAAGAATTAGTTAGTAAATCTCAAAAAGGTGTAATAAAGAGACTGTTATTACCAATTCCAATTTTATTTTTAATATTAACAATTTTAAATTTTTTTACTATCATTGCTTTTTTTCTGGTAATGCCGTTATATTTAATTTATTATTATAATATTTATAACGGTTTAGTTAATTTAAATAATCATATTATTAAAAAATAAATGCAAACAACTTTACTCATCATATTAATCATCGGACTAGTAGTAGTTATTTATTTACTACTACAAAACAAAAAGCCTAGTGACGATAAATCACTCTTGCTTTTGCAATCGCAGATTTCTGATTTGACCAAACAGCTGCATGAAAAAATAGATTCGACCACTCATCAGTCAGCCAAGATGCTACAGGATCAGTTCATCGAGACTTCTCGCATCTCCAAGGATATGACAGAGAAGCTTTTGAAATTGGAGGAGACCAACAAGCAGGTGGTGGGCTTTACTGACCAATTGCAAAATTTAGAAAAAGTTTTGACCAACTCCAAAAATCGAGGTTCTCTCGGTGAAGCTAGTCTGGAATTAATTTTGGGTAATATTTTGCCACCGCAGAGCTACCAGATGCAGTATCGCTTCAAAAACAACGAGGCAGTAGATGCTGTGGTCAAAATAAAAGATAAATTGTTACCAGTTGATGCCAAGTTTTCTCTAGAAAATTATCGTCGTATCATCAATGAAACTGATAAAGAAAAAAAAGAAAATCTAGAAAAAGATTTTAAAAATGATCTGAAAAAGCGTATTGATGAAACTGCTAAGTATATCAGACCCCAAGAAAAAACTTTGGAATTTGCTTTTATGTATATTCCAGCTGAGGGTATCTACTATGATCTGTTGATCAATGAAGTGGGAGCCGTCAAGGTCAATACTCGTAATTTGATTGACTATGCTTTTAATGAAAAAAAAGTGATCATAGTGTCACCGACTACTTTTGCTGCCTATTTGCAGACAGTTTTGCAGGGCTTGAAGGCTTTGCAAATAGAGGAGTCAGCCAAAGAAATTAGGGCCAATGTAGAAAAATTGCAAAAGCATATGGCTGCTTATGCTGAGTATCATAAAAAACTAGGCACCCAGCTGAGTACTGTTGCTAATACTTATGATATTTCTAGTCGGGAATTCAAAAAAATAGATAAAGATATTTTAAAAGTTGCTGGTCAGGGCGGAGATCTAGAAATAGAGGAAGTGGCTAGACCAAGATTAGAATAAATTATAAAAATCAGCCCAGCCCCTCGCGAGGGGCTGGGCTGATTTAGTTTTTAATATTCTTCAGGTATTTTGATGTGCCGATCATCGGCTATTTTTTGGATCTGGTATCTAGCCTCGTTGATGACGCGATTGATAGTGATAGTATCGGCTTGGGCTTCTTGGTATTGTTTGGCAGCTTCGACTTTGGCCTCCATCACTATTCTGTCTATTTGAGCGCATAAATTTTCTTTTTCGACCTTAGGGATTTGTCGGAACGATCGCCAATTAAAAGCACGGATGGCCTTTTTGACTGCTTGGGCAGTGTTGCTCAGGGGGCGAAAGTATAGAGCCGCCTGCTCGGCGTAGTTTGGTTTTTGCTCAGCAAAATTTGTAGGCGCAATGCTACTTATTTCACCCAAGAGTTGATCGACAGCTTTGGCGTCCTCGAGTTCTTGGTATTTTTCGGCGGCTTGATATTTATCAACGGGGGATAGTTTTATTTCGGCGCGTCGATTGAGAGCCTTGATAGTTTCTTCTGGATTTTGAGATATTTTGTTGAGCTCTTTTTCTATAATATCTTTTTCCTGTTCATAAGCAGGGTTATTTTTGTCCAAAGCCAATAGTTGATCGAGTAGCTGATCTTTTTCAGTTGTATTGCTGTCTTTGAATTTTTCTGATGACATATTTTTACCTTTATTTTTTTATTTGATACATGATGATAGCAGCAGCAATAGCAGCGTTGAGTGATTCAGCTTGCCCGTATTTTGGTATTTGGTAGTGAGCGTCGGCTAGCTCTGATAATTGTTGAGAGACGCCATGAGCCTCACTACCAATAATGATAGCCTGTTTATCTGCAGTCAAGACATTGTTGTCACCATGACTAGTACTAGCGATAATTTTATATTTATTCTTTTGTAAATTTTTGACCACTTCGCTCAAATTTTGATTTTGATAAAAATTGATATGAAAGATTGAGCCCATGCTACTCGCGATAGTCTTGGGATTGTAAATATCAGCACACTCTGTACTCAAGAAAATATTTTTGATACCAAACCAATCAGCTGTCCGCAAAATAGTGCCGACATTGCCAGGATCTTGGATACCGTCGAGTAATAATACTGTTTTTGATTGATGGTCAAATTTTATACTTGGTAAAATTTTAAAGACAGCTACGGCACCTTGCGGGGTGGAGCTGGGTGATATTTTTTTGAGCTCCGAGCCATTGATGATAGTGTAGTCAGTATGTGCCCAATATTTTTGGTATTTGAGGCCTATTTCCTCAGTAACATATAATTTTTGAAAATAAGGGGATTTGATATTTTCTCCAATTACTTTGGGGTTATCTAGCAAAAAACAAGCCTCTTGGTCGCGGCCTTTTTTGGTTTGCAAACTTTTAAGCAAATCTAGCTCTTTATGGCTTAGCATATAGAGTATTATAGGACAAAATGTAGGTTTTGGACAATATGATGATAAAAAATATCACTCTTGCCAAGAGATGAAAAATAAGTTAAAATATAGCCGCACTTTTTCTCTCAAAAAGGCGCTTCATTCGCCTTTAGTTGATAATTTATAAAAGTGATGGAAAATAAAAAGAAATCTTGGTCGGATCAGGATAAAAACTACTGGATGTCTTTTAGCCTCAAAGTCTTTGCCGAAAGTACAGGCTGGATTGCCATACCGGTCATAGCAGCTCTATATCTTGGTCGTTATTTAGACGCTAGGCAAGATAGTGGTAACTTATATTTTTTTATTCTGACTGCTTTAGCCTTTGTGATTTCTTGTGTGGGATTGGCACGGATAGGTATAAAATATATGGCCATGCTAGATAGTGGAAAAGAAGATAAAAAAGATCATGAGTCAAATAAATAATCATATTGAAAATACTAATGAAACGGAGCTTGTTTCAGCTGAGGCTGAAAACGGTTTAGCAAATCACCAAGAGCTTGAGCAAGGACACGCCGAAAGTTCCGAGCATGAGCACACACTTTTTGCTGAGCCGCTTTTTAATATCGGAAATTTTACCGTGACTAATTCTCTGGTCAGTTCATGGTTGGCTTTGATTTTGATCGTCATCCTATCTTTGGTTATCAGAGCCAAGAATTCCAAAATTCCTGGTAAATTACAGAGTTTTATGGAGGTGGTAGTCAATGGTGCTATGAACATGATTGATATGGTCACCAATGATCGCGTCAAGACTAAAAAAGTTTTTCCAGTAGCTTTTGCGATTTTCCTTTTTGTTTTAGTCAATAATTGGCTAGGACTTTTACCTGGTGTAGGCTCCATCACTTTCAATCATGTCGCCCTTTTGCGTGGTGCTACAGCCGATCTCAATACTACTTTGGCCTTAGGCCTTTTAGCTGTAGTGGCGGCTAATATTTTTGGAGTAATGGCAGTCGGTGGCTGGAATTATTTTAATAAATTTATAAACATCAAGGCTTTGTTGGAAATACCAAAAAAAATAAAACATGAACCGACCATTGTATTGGTGAACCCAATTAATTTTTTTGTAGGCTTGATTGAGATTATTAGTGAAGTAGCCAAAGTGGCTTCCTTGTCTTTCCGTTTGTTTGGCAATGTCTTTGCCGGTGAAGTGCTGTTGGCCTCTATTGCTGCGATGGTAGCGTGGGGTGTGCCATTACCTTTTATGTTTTTAGAAATTTTAGTCGGCGTCATTCAGGCTTTGATTTTTTCTGTTTTGACAGTCGTATATTTTACCATTGCTTCCGCCGATCACTCAGCTGAGCATTGATAGTTTGTGTTTTTGATTTAGATTCTCATTTTTTGGGGGTCTGAAATAAATTCATAAATTAATTAAAAGTAAGCGACTTTAAATAATTTAATAATATAGTCGACTGAAATTAAAGAAAGGAACACGAGTATGGATTTGACATTAATCGCTAAAGCCTTGGCTATTGCTATCGGAGGTTTTGCTCCAGCTTTGGCTATCGGTAAAATTGGCTCTAAAGCTATGGAATCAATCGGACGTAATCCAGAAGCGGCTGGTAAAATATTGGTACCGATGCTTTTGGTTTCAGCTTTTGCCGAAGCTATCGCTATTTATGCTTTGATCATTGCTTTCAGCATCAAATAGATTTTTTTGACTGTTCTCAATTTTTTGGGAGCGGCTCGCCCCGCATTACGGGGCGAGCCGCACTCTAGATTTATTTTGAGAACAGTACTAAGTAATTTATTTTATGGAAATATTGCAATTATTTGGAGTTGATTGGAAATTAATGTTGGCACAAATTGTAAATTTTACAATCGTTGCTTTTGTTTTGTGGCGTTTCGCTATCAAGCCCCTGATGCTCAATATGGAAAAAAGAAATCAAGAGATAGAGCAGGGCTTGAAGGATGCAGAAAAATCTGCGCAAAAATTGGCAGAATCAGATCGCGAGATTAGAAAGAGTTTGCAGGAAACCCAAGCCAAGGCTACTGAGATTATCATGCAAGCCAAAAAAGAAGCCGAGCAAGAAAAACAGGTTACACTAGAAAAGACTAAGCAAGAAGTAAAAAATTTGATCACCAAAGCCAAAGTCCAAATTGCCAATCAGCAAGAGGAGATGCTTTTGGAGGCCAAGGCAGAGCTAGCTGATACTATTGTCGAGACAGTCAAGTTGGTATTGGAAAATAAAATGAATAAAGAAGTTGATAAAAAATATATTGATTCAATGTTGAAAAAAATATAATCATGAATAATAGGCAAAGAGCAAAATATATATCAAAACTTTATTGGGACCTCAGTGATGGTCGCAGTGAAAAAGAAGTAGATAAGATAGCATCGACCATTTTTGATTTTTTGACTGAAAGGGGCCAGCTTAGCTTGCTGTCAGCTGTGATTGATGAGACCAAGAAAATAACCTACGATCATAAAAATCAAATTGCTGTCGAGGTTTTGTCAAAGTATGCTTTGACTACTAGTGAACAAGCAGCTATCAAATCTTTGATACGCAAAAAAACTGGCAAAGAAGCTATTTTGGAGCACAAAGATGCTCAAGATTTGCTAGGCGGCGCGAAGATAAAATATGCTGATAAAATAATTGATTTGAGTGTCAAAAAACAATTGGAGAAACTCAAAGAGCATCTACTTAAAAATTAAATTTATTTAATAGGGTAAATATTATAATAATATGTCTAATGATCATTTGGTAAAAAGTTTGGAGAAAAAGCTAGCTTCCTGGAAGTCAGAGCTTGTTGAAGAGACTTATGGAGAAGTGCTAGAGGTCGGTGATGGTATTGCCAAAATTTCTGGTTTATCGACTGTCATGGCTTCCGAAATGATAGAGATTACCACTCAAGATGGATCAAAAATATCCGGCGTCGTTTTGAATTTAGAAGAGCAAGTCATTGGCGCTATTATTTTGGGTGATTATGGCAAAATACAAGAAGGTGATAAAGTTAGCTCCACAAAAAAGATATTGCAAGTGCCAGTAGGTGAGCAAGTGATTGGTCGCGTGGTCAATCCATTGGGTGAGCCAGTTGATGGTAAGGGAGTCATCAAGACCAAAACTTTTTATCCGATTGAAAAAATTGCTCCCGGTGTCATCACTCGTCAATCAGTCACTCAGCCTTTGCAAACTGGTATCAAAATCATTGACTCCATCATTCCTATTGGTAAAGGTCAAAGAGAGTTGATCATTGGTGATAGACAGACAGGCAAAACCGCTCTAGCTATTGATACTATTATCAATCAAAAAGGCAAAGATGTTATCTGTATTTATGTGGCGATCAGCCAAAAAGAATCAAAAATTGCTAAAATTGTTGCTAAGCTAGAAGAGGCTGGAGCCATGGAGTATACTACTGTAGTTTTGGCTGGTGCCTCGCAATCAGCTTCTTTGGCTTATATCGCCCCTTATGCTGGTTGTGCTATGGGTGAATATTTTATGGATCAGGGCAAAGATGTTTTAGTGATTTATGATGATCTATCAAAACACGCAGTTGCTTATAGACAAATTTCTCTCTTGCTTCGACGTCCACCAGGACGCGAGGCTTATCCTGGTGATGTGTTTTATTTGCATTCTCGTTTATTAGAAAGAGCAGCCAAGATGTCCCAAGAATTTGGTGGTGGATCATTGACAGCTCTACCGATTATTGAAACTCAAGCTGGTGATATTTCTGCCTATATTCCGACCAATGTTATTTCTATCACTGATGGACAGATATTTTTGGAAACAGATTTGTTTTATAAAGGTGTGCGCCCAGCTTTGAACTCTGGTCTTTCTGTCTCTCGCGTTGGATCGGCTGCTCAGATCAAGGCCATGAAAAAAGTGGCTGGTAAATTAAAACTAGACTTAGCCCAGTTTCGCGAGCTGGAAGCTTTTGCCCAATTTGGTTCTGATCTTGATGAGGCTACCAAGCAGCAGATCAATCGCGGTATGCGTGTCACTGAGATTTTGAAACAAGGTCAATATCAGCCAATACCACAAGCCAAGCAAGTAGCTATTTTGTATGCGGTGACCAATGGTTATCTTGATACTGTGCCGGTAGAAAAAATCAGTGAATTAGAAAAGAAATTATACGCCACTCTAGATGCTAGCCACAAGGATTTGTTGTCTAGCATTGAAAAAGAGGGTGTCTTGACCGAGGAAAAAGAAACAGAACTGCAAAATCTTATTAAACAATTGGTGGAAGTTGAAGTGAAATAATTTATGCCCGCTACGCGTGATATAAAAAGAAGAATACGCTCAGTTCGTAATACCAAGAAGATTACTAGAGCCATGGAGTTGGTGGCAGCGGCCAAGATGCGTAAAGCTGTGACAAAGGTTTTGGCTACTAGGACTTACTCTGACTTGGCTTGGAACACTGTTTTGCATTTGGTGAAAAAATTAAACGCCGAGCATCATCCATTTTTTCAAGAACCAGAAAAAATTACAAAAGTTGGAATTATTTTGGTCAGTACTAATCGTGGTTTGTGTGGTAGCTTCAATGCTCAGCTGGTCAATAAAGTAGTGCAGTCTATCAATATTCATCATCCGGAAACAGTCGATACAGAGCTGATCACTATGGGTACCAAAGGTAAGATCGAAGCTCGACGCAGAAAATTGAATATTGTCGCTGATTTTCCCAAAGATGACATCACTTCTAGTGCAGCCAAGGTCAGTCCGATTGCTCATCTGGTGGTTAAAAATTTTTTGGAAAAAAAATACGATAAAGTTTTTGTAGCGTACACTGATTTTGCCTCTTCTTTGAGACAGATTCCCCACGTGATGCAACTTTTGCCCATAGTGCCAAAAATTGATGAGCGTTTGGCACACATTGTTCACGAAAAAAAAGAAGATGTGCAAGATATTAATGTAGATAGTTTTTCTGATTTTATTTTTGAACCAGACATGAAAAATATTTTGGATGCTTTTTTGCCTCGCTTGGTAGAGATTCAAGTTTATCAGGCAGTTTTAGAGAGTGAGGCTAGCGAGCATTCGGCTCGCATGTTTGCCATGCGCAATGCCTCTGATGCTGCTGGTGATATGATCGAGTCATTGACCTTGGCCTACAATCAGGCTCGTCAAGCTAGTATTACCGCTGAGATTGCTGAGATTGCTGCGGGCAGTGCCGCTTTAAATTAAATTTTTGTAAGATAATTTTATCAATAAATAATAATGCACCCCGTTAGAAATTGATTATCAGGGGTCAGAAAGATAAAGGTAGATAAATATATGACAAAACACGAAATGTCTAACGAGGTAAAAAACAAAGGCAAGATCAAGCAAATCATTGGTGCTGTGGTCGATGTGTATTTTGAAAATCATTTGCCAGAGCTAAATCAAGCTTTAGAGGTTGACCTCAAGGGTGAAAAGTTAGTTTTGGAAGTGCAAAAACATTTAGGCGACAATCTAGTCAGGACTGTGGCCATGAGCTCTACTGATGGTCTGGCTAGGGAGATGGATGTACTCGATACTGAGCAGCCAATTTCTGTGCCAGTCGGCAAAGAAACCTTAGGCCGCATGTTCAATGTTTTGGGACAAGCAGTTGATGGTCAGAAAGATGTAGCTACCAAAGATGTATGGCCGATACATCGGGCTGCTCCAAAATTCACTGAGCAATCTACTAAAACAGAGATATTTGAAACTGGTATCAAGGTTATTGATTTGATTTGCCCATTTATCAAAGGTGGAAAAGTTGGTCTGTTTGGCGGTGCTGGTGTCGGTAAGACTGTGGTTATTCAAGAATTGATTAGAAACATTGCTGCTGAGCACGGTGGCTTTTCGGTCTTTGCTGGCGTGGGAGAGCGTACTCGTGAAGGTAATGATCTCTACCATGAAATGAAAAATTCTGGAGTATTAAAAAACACTACCATGGTTTTTGGTCAAATGAATGAACCACCAGGAGCTAGACAAAGAGTTGGTTTGACAGCTCTGACCATGGCCGAATATTTTCGTGATGTTGAAAATAAAGATGTGCTTTTGTTTATTGATAATATTTTCCGCTTTACTCAAGCCGGCTCCGAAGTATCAGCCTTGTTAGGCCGTATGCCTTCAGCTGTCGGTTATCAGCCAACTCTAGCTACAGAAATGGGAGAGCTACAAGAGCGCATCACTTCTACCAACAAAGGATCTATCACTTCAGTACAAGCAGTCTATGTGCCGGCTGATGATCTTACTGATCCAGCTCCAGCTACTACTTTTGGACACTTAGACTCTACTGTCGTATTGTCTCGTAGTCTTTCAGAGCTTGGTATTTATCCAGCTGTAGATCCACTAGACTCTAGCTCAATCATTTTGGATCCAGAGATTGTAGGCTCTGAGCACTATGAAGTAGCTCGCGGTGTCCAAAAAGTTTTGCAACGCTACAAAGATTTGCAAGATATCATTGCAATTTTAGGTATGGATGAATTATCCGAAGAAGATAAGATGACTGTAGCGCGAGCTAGAAAAATACAGAAATTTTTATCTCAACCATTTTTCGTAGCGGAAACTTTTACAGGTACTGCTGGACAATATGTTTCTCTCAAGGATACTATCAAAGGTTTTAAAGAAATTTTGGATGGTCAGCATGATGATAAACCAGAGCAAGCTTTTTATATGAAAGGCACTATAGAACAAGTTAAAGGTTAGAAAGTTTTAAAGTTTGAAAGTAAAAAATTTTTAGACTTGCTAACTTGTAAACTTTAAAACTACGATATATGAAACCAATTTTATTAAAAATTGTCACACCAGATAAAGTGCTGTACGAAGGTGCAGTAGCTCAGGTTTCTGTTTCTACCACTACTGGTCAAATTACTATCCTGCCAAACCACATTCCTTTGGTTAGTAGTTTGAAAGCCGGTGAAATCATCGTCCAGCAAGAGGGTAAAAAAGAAGAAGATTTGATGTCAGTTTCTGGTGGCTTTATAGAAGTATTAGCTGATCAAGTGGTGATTTTGGCTGATACAGCCGAGAGAGCTCACGAGATAGATGAACAGAGGGTCGAAGAAGCTATCAAGCGAGCCAAAGAATTAATGGCTAGTCAGGTAGTCGATGCCGAACAATTTGCTTATTTTTCAGCTCAATTGGAGAAAGAATTGGCTCGTTTGCATGTAGTCAGGAAGTACAAAAAAAGTCATAGTCATGTGCCTGGCGATTTTGCTAAGTAGTTTTTAGGAGTCTTGTCTACCATTGACTTTTTAGCCTATTTTTGCTAAGCTTTTCCTCGTCTTAAAAAAAGAAAAATATGGGATACATTGTACCAAACGATTTGCTCGCTGAACATGAATGCCCCTTGGCAGTCATCAAATGTGTTGATTTTCGCTTTAGAGAATCAGATCAGGAGTTTGTAGAGAAGCACTTGGGTTACAAAAATTTTGATCTCTATGCTTGGCCAGGCAGCGCCAAAGATGTTTTGAAAAACAATGGTTTTAAAATGTCTTTTGCTGAAAAGATGGTTGCAGTTTCTAAAAATTTGCATCATGTCAAAAAATTGCTTTTACTCTGGCACTGGGATTGTGGTGCTTATGGTGGTAGTAGCAATTTTGCTTCAGCTCAAGAAGAAGAGGCTGCCTATCAAAAAGATTTGCGTACTGTCCGAGATATGTTGAGTCCAGATTTACCTACTGATTTAGAAATTGTCTTGGCTTATTCCAAGGCTGTGCCACAGGGTTTGGAATATACAATTTTGGAATAAAATATTTTAAAATAAGTATTATATAAAAAAATGTCTATTGACATTTTTTTATTTTTGGTCCATAATATGTTTTCCTTTTTCACGGGAGCTATTCTCCCATATACCAATGGAAGCTCAGCAAGGAGGAAGGAATTTGAGTCACAAGGTTTACCATGGGGCAGTCATTGGCTGCATCGACGGTCATTGGACCGACACCACCTTGGCAGTGGTGCGTCGCTTGGCTGGTGGGCCCATGATCGACCCCTACAACCGGCCAGGAGCTACTCTGCGCCACCGACGCGGTTGCCATGTCACCGAAGAGGTGACCGAGGACCTGGTCAGGATCACGATCGCCAATCACGGGGCTATGAACTTGTTCTTGGCTCATCACCAGAATTGCCTGGCCTACGGAGGCAGTCAGGCTTTCGGCTCCTTGGAGGAGGAGAAGGAAGCTCACGCTGCTGACCTCAGGTCAGCTCAACGACTTTTCAAGGAAACAGTCCTTGACAAGGCTCAGCAGCTTTTGCGGTACGGCCAGCTTTCCCAGCGTGAGCAGGCTCACCTGGAGGCGGCGCTGGACGGCAGTTTCCAGGTCACCAGCCTCTTTATCCCCGAGGCCAATCGGGGAGAGGTTCTTTCCATCAAACTGGCAGATTGCCAGGCCCTCGTCGTTGATTAAGATCAACAGCACAGCCCATTAGTTTGGGCAAGGGGGTTCTTGTTTGTCAGAGGGCGTAGACAAGAGCCCTTTTTCTTTTTGCCTTTTTTACTGATATTGGTTAAAATGCTTTATATGTCACAGGACTTATCAAAGCTTAATTTAGCGCAATATCAGGCCGTGACCCACGATCAGGGTCCTATTATTTTGATTGCTGGCGCTGGTACTGGTAAGACTACAGTGATCAGCCAGCGTATTGCTTATTTGATCGAGCAGGGTCGAGCCAAGGCCGATGAAATATTAGCTATGACTTTTACGGACAAAGCAGCCGGTGAGATGATTGAAAGAGTCGATAAACTTTTGCCTCTGGGCTACGCTGATTTGTGGATAAATACTTTTCATGGTTTTTGTGAAAGAGTTTTGAAAAGTTATGGACTAGATATTGGTCTGCCGAATGATTTTAAACTAGTAGATAAAACTGCTTCGTGGATGCTAGTCAGACAAAATCTTGATCGTTTTGCTTTGGATTATTATCGACCATTGGGTAATCCCACAAAATTTATCCATGCACTACTCAATCATTTCTCGCGTTGCAAAGATGAAGTAATTTATCCAGAAGATTATTTAGCGCACGCCGAAAAAATTCAACTGGATACTGATGTGGCCAAAGATCGAGAAGATATTGATCAAGAAGCCAAGCGTCTGCAGGAAATTGCTAATGCTTATCATGTTTATCAGCAATTATTGCTAGACAATAATGCTTTGGATTTTGGTGATTTGATAAATTATACAATTAAATTATTTAAAGAGCGTCCTGCTATCTTGAAAAAATTTCGGGAGCAATTTAAATATGTCTTGGTTGATGAGTTTCAAGATACCAACTGGGCGCAATATGAATTGATAAAATTAATTGCCGCTCCCAAAAATAATCTGATGGTTGTTGGCGATGATGATCAGGCGATTTATAAATTTCGAGGAGCGGCTATTTCCAATATTTTAAATTTCAAAGAAGAATATAGTAAAAATAAAGAGCAAGCTTTACGGGAGGTATTTCTAGTAGACAATTATCGTTCTGGTCAGTTGATATTGGATTGCGCTTATGATTTTATTCAGCAAAATAATCCTGATCGTTTGGAGTATCAGTATCAGATTGGTGAACAAAAACTTAGTAAAAAATTAATCAGCCATAGCACTGATAAGGGTGAGGTTCAAGTTTTGGAATATACTGACAAAAATGCTGAGATTGATGGAGTGATCAAAAAAATAATTGCTCTCAAAAAAGCGGAAAAAGATTTGCAATGGTCTGATTTTGCTATTTTGGTCCGCGCCAATGAACAAGCTAGTGGTTTTGTGGCTACTATGCGCAAAATAGGTCTACCACATCAATATGTGGCTTCCAAGGGTCTTTATGCTCAGGATATTACTCTGGATATCATGGCCTATCTCAAGCTCTTGGATAATTATCATGAGTCAACCGCTTTGTTCAGGATATTGAGTTTGCCTTTATTTAATATCAATGTGGAGACAATTATTAACTTGAGTCATCTAGCCAATAAAAAAAATTGGAGCTTGTATCACGCTTTAAATAATTATCAAGGAGAAGTGAGTGTCGAGCCAGCGGAAAAAAAGATTTTAGATAATTTTTTAAGCTCCTTAGCTAAACATACCAGTCTAGCCAAAACCCAAGCTGTTTCACAGTTGATTTATACTTGGCTAGAGGATAGTGGTTATTTGCAATTATTGACTATTGAGCAAACAGCTTACAACCAAGAGCAACTAAATTTTCTTAATCAGTTTTATAAAAAAGTGCGAGCTTGGGAAGAAGAGGCTCTACAAGGCACGACTGTGCACGAATTTTTACGCGCTTTTGATCTGGAGCTTGAGTCTGGCGAGGCAGGATCACTAGCTCAGGATACTGACGAGGGTCCCGATGTAGTCAAAGTCATGACTGTCCATGGTGCCAAAGGTTTGGAATTTAAGTATGTTTTTGTGACCAATTTAGTGCATTTACGCTTCCCGAGTACTGAGCGCAAGGATCCGATTGATATGCCAGAAGACTTCATCAAAGAAAAATTACCAACTGGTGATGCTCATATTCAAGAGGAGAGGCGTTTGTTTTATGTCGCTTTGACTCGAGCAAAAAAAGCTGTTTTTTTGACCCTAGCCAAAGACTATGGTGGTCAGCGTGACAAAAAAGCTTCGCAGTTTTTGAGTGAGTTAAATTTGAAATTCAAAGCGCAAGTAAACAAAAAAAATGACACAGAGACAGCCAAGGTGTCGGTAGCAGCCAAAAAAGTAAAATATCCTACACCAAAACATTTTTCTTTTTCACAATTGACAGCTTTTGAAAATTGTCCGCGTCAATATTTTTATGCCTATATTGCCAAGATTCCGACCATTGGCAATGCCCACTTTAGTTTTGGTAAGACCATGCACGCTACTTTGCAGCAGTTTTTTGAGCTACTGGCTGAGCGTCGCAGTGCTGTACAAGCTGATTTGTTTCAGCAGGCTACCAAAGCTCAAGAGCCGACACTCAAAGAATTACTTGGTCTCTATGAGCAGTCGTGGATTGATGAGTGGTATGATTCAAAATCAGAAGAGGAGAAATATAAACTAGAAGGGACTAGGATATTAAAAGAATATTTTGAGCTCAATACTGGTCATTGGCCACAGACTCTTTATTTGGAAAAAGGTTTTAATCTAAAAATTGGTGATTATACTATCAGGGGTGTGATTGACCGCGTCGATACCAATCCTGATGGCACTTGGAATATTATTGATTATAAAACTGGTAAAGTCAAAGATGATAAAATTAGTTTTGCGGACAAAAAACAATTATTGCTTTATCAAATTGCGGCTGAAGAAATTTTTCAAAGCCAAGTAGCTAGTTTGACTTATTATTATTTGGGAGCCAATAAACCAGTGACTTTTATTGGTAGTGATAAAGATAAAGAAAAAGTAAAAATTTGGGCTCAAGATATTATTGAGAAAATTTTAGCTGTAGATTTTACAGCTACGCCGGGTCATGTATGTGCGACTTGTGATTTTGCTCAGATTTGTCCATATGCCAAATTAAATAAATAAAAATATGCCTTGGCACAGCTTCAAAGATTTAGCAAATAAACGTATCAAAAAAAGCGGATTGGAACAAAAAATATTTCAGTCAGCTATTGTTGATGGTGCTAATAGTATATTGGAACAATGGTTTGGTGAGCAGTCAGCTAGCAAGGGGAGAGCGGTTTATATCCAGGGTTCATCAGTGGTAGTGGCAGTTTTAGATAAAGACATGGCTTTTTATCTAGAGACTCGAGAAAAAGATTTTGTATACAGCTTGAATACTTTGCTAGGCAAAGAGATTATCCATGACCTAATCCTCTTGAAATAGAACATTGATTTTTCTGTTGATTTTGTGTAAAATATACTCAAATGACTGCCAAAAATTATAGTATTATCATGGGTCTAGCCACCATCGTTGCTTGGGTGGGTTTTTTTACTATTATTTTTAATTTTAACCCCCAAGAAGCCAATTGGGTGATATTTTTACTTTTTTATGTAGCTTTGTTTTTAGCGGTTTCTGGTAGTCTGGCAATCATTGGTTTTGTGGTGCGTTTATTTTTTGTGCGCAAACGTATGATTTTGCGTGATGTAGTGAGTGAGTCATTTCGTCAGGCGATCATTGTCGCGGCCGCTTTGGTAGTGACTTTGCTCTTACAATCCATCCGTATTTTGACTTGGTGGAATATGTCTTTGCTGATATTGGCTGCGGCCGCTTTGGAATTTTTACTTTTATTATTCAAGCACAATCAATCAGATAATTTTCAATCATAAATATATTTATATGGAAGCTAAATTAAAAAAATTATTAAATCAAGCTAAGGATGAATTGGGTGATATCAAGGATAGTCAGGTTTTGGCTGATTTGAAAAATAAATATTTAGGTCGCAAGGGCGAGCTGGCAGATTTATTGAAAGATATCAAAAATATCGCCATCGAAGAGCGTCCAGTGATTGGTCAGATTGCCAATGAAGTAAAAAATGAGCTAGTCAATATTTTTGAAAAATTGGAACGCGGACTCAGTAGCGATGATCAAGCAGAGTTATACTTTGATCCGACTTTGCCAGGCTTGAGACGAGAAGTAGGACACCTGCATCCCAATACTTTGGTTCAGCGCGAAATTGAAAGCGCTTTTGCTCAAATGGGTTTTGTAGTTTTTGATGGTCCGCAGCTGGAATCGGATTTTTATAATTTTACAGCTCTCAATATCCCCGATGATCACCCAGCTCGTGATACACAGGATACTTTTTGGTTGGACGACGGTCATCTATTGCGCACGCAGACATCCAATCTTCAAGTCAGGATGCTTGAAAAATATGGCGCTCCATTTCGTGGTATTTTTCCAGGGAGAGTGTTTCGCAATGAATCGACCGATGCCTCTCATGAGCACACTTTTTATCAGATGGAAGGGTTACTAGTTGATAAAGGCATCAATATTGGTAATGTGATTGCTGTCATGAAGTCATTGTTGTCGGTGGTTTTTCAGACAGAAGTGACGGTCCGTTTGCGTCCAGGATTTTTTCCTTTTGTCGAGCCTGGCTTTGAGCTAGACATAAAATGTTTGGTGTGTGAAGGTAATGGTTGCTCAGTTTGTAAACAATCTGGTTGGGTAGAGCTCATGCCTTGTGGTATGGTGCATCCCAAGGTTTTGGAAAATGGCAACGTCGACCCAAAAGTATACTCTGGTTTTGCTTTTGGCTTGGGTCTCACGAGATTAGTAATGATGAAGTACAAGGTGAATGACATTCGTTTACTACAGTCTGGTGATTTAAGATTTTTAAAACAGTTTTAATATGTATCTTTCATTAAATTGGGTAAAAAATTGGTTAAAACTTCCAAGTAATCTTAGTCCAAAAGAACTAGAGTTGGCTTTGACTATGTCTACAGTCGAAGTGGAAGGTATTACTCTGCAGGCCGAACAACTCAAAGGCATTGTAGTTGGTCAGATAGTAGAATTAGCCAAACATCCACAAGCTGATTTATTGCAAGTCTGCCAAGTTAATATTGGTAAAAGCACCGAACAAATAGTTTGTGGCGGTACTAATTTGAGTAAAGGCATGCTGGTAGCTGTAGCTACTGTGGGTAGTCGTGTGAAGTGGCATGGTCAAGGTGAGTGGGTAGAGCTAGCACCAGCTAAGATACGTGGTGTCGAGAGTCAGGGCATGATAGTTTCTGTGCCGGAGATAGGTATTGCCAATTTATTCAATCAATCATCAGAAAGAGAAATTTTAGATTTGTCTGCTTTTCCTGGTAAACCAGGTCAAGAATTGAGTCAACTTTTGGGACTCGATGATATTATTATGGATATTGATAACAAATCCATGAATCATCGGCCAGATTTGTGGGGTCAATATGGTTTGGCTCGAGAATTGGCAGCTATTTACAAGCTCAAGCTTGCTCCTTATCAACATACTCCGATCAAAGGTGAAAATAAAGTCAAAATTAAAGTCAATATTCAAAATAAAGATTGTCATAGGTATAGTGCTGTCTTGCTGGATAATGTCAAAGTAGCCGAATCTCCTTGGTGGCTCAAAGTCAGATTGCAATCAGTCGGTCTTCGTCCAATCAATAATGTAGTTGATATTACCAACTATGTTATGTATGAATTGGGTCAGCCCTTGCATGCTTTTGATGCCAAGCAGCTCAGTGGTCACAATATAGTAGTCAGCTCAGCCAAGAAGTCTGAGAAATTCATTAGTTTGGATGGGATAAAACGCAAGCTGTCAGAAAAAGTTTTGATGATTGGTGATGGCAAAAAATATTTAGCCATCGCCGGCATCATGGGCGGACAAAATAGTGAGATTAGCTCAGATACTACCGAAGTATTGTTTGAATCGGCCAATTTTAAAGCCGCTACCATTAGACAAGCTTCTCAATTTTTGAATTTGCGTAGCGAAAGTAGCGCTCGCTTTGAAAAATCTTTGGATCCAGAAATGACACTAGTGGCACTAGACAAGGCGGTAGAACTTTTGCTAAAAGTTTGCCCAGAAGCTCGAGTGCGTAGTGAGGTAGCTGATGTCAACAACAATCCTTTTCCCAAGATTACTTTGGAAGTGAGTGAGACGTTGATCAATGATCGTTTTGGCGTAACTATACCGAGCAAAGAAATTATTGATATTTTAAAAAGATTGCAATTTGAGGTCAATAATAAAAAAGGTAAATATACTATCCAAGTGCCTAGTTTTAGGGCGACTAAAGATATTTCTATTCCAGAAGATATTGTCGAGGAGGTAGCGCGTATTTATGGCTATGACAAAATTCCCTTGCAGTTGCCCAAGCTTGAGATGAAGGAGCCGATTATTGATATCAGGGTCCAAGCCGAAAGGGATATCAAACAATGGCTGGCCTATTCTCAGGGCTACAATGAAGTTTATTCTTATCCCTTTACCAATCAAATTTGGGCTAATCTTTTGGCTTTTGATATGTCCAAACATATCAAAGTAAAAAATGCCATCAGCCCAGAGCAGGCTTATTTAAATACATCTTTGTTGCCAAATTTATTGAACATAGCAGCTGACAATAGTCGTTGGTATGATAATTTTCAAATTTTTGAGCTACAAAGAGTATTTGAAAAAAATGAGAAGAGTCATTATTATGTTGACCAGAGTCATAAAAAATATTTACCACAACAATCAAAACATTTGACAGGCATACAAGTGTCTAGTGGAAATTCAGAAAAAGTCTTTTTTGAAATTAAGGGTTTATTACAATCAGCTGCTGAATATTGGGGATTAAAGATGGATTTTGTAGCCCTCAATTTACCCTACGCAACTTTTGCGCATTCAGTCATAGTCGAGGGTGATGCTATGGGTTATTTTGGTATTTTGAAAAAAGATTTGTGGGCTAGTCACAAAAAAAATACAGTTCTTGGTTTTTGGGATTTAGATTTTTCTAAAATAATCAAACATATTAGTCAAAGCAAAAAATATCAACTGCTGCCAAAATTTCCTAGTGTCAATAGAGACATGGCCATTGTGGTGGACAAAAAGATCCAATGGCAAGATATTGTGCAAAATATTTACAAAACTTCGGCTTTGATCAAAAATATTGATCCCTTTGATGTTTTTATGGGTAAGGAAATAGGGGATGACAAAAAATCAATTGCTTTTCACCTGGAGTTTCGTAGTGATGATCGCACACTACTGACGGAAGATGTCGATAAGATTATGGCTGATATTTTGGCAGTTTTGCTTAGTAAGTTCGCAGCAAAATTGCGTTAGTATTTTTGCGGTAATATTTAGCTAATATTAGCCTAAAAATAAGAGTAAAAAACGACCATTTTGTGGTTGTTTTTTTTGGCATTTTATGCTAAAATACTAGTAGTTATATAGCCATTATTTGGCCAAAATTTTAATTTAAATTGATATTTATGTCCAAGGAAGAAATCAAAAAATCAGCAAAAAAAGAGGGCTACACAGCGGAAAATATCACAGTGCTCGAAGGCCTTGACCCAGTGCGCAAAAGACCAGGTATGTATATTGGTAATACTGCCTCAGCAGGTCTACATCATTTGATTTGGGAAGTTGTTGACAATGGCATTGATGAAGCTATGGGTGGTCATGCTGATACTATTGAGGTCAAGCTTTTGCCTGATAATAAAGTTTTAGTGTCAGATAATGGTCGTGGTATTCCAGTAGACATTCATAAGCAAACCAAAAAGTCAGCTCTAGAGACAGTCATGACCACTCTGCATGCTGGTGGTAAGTTTGGCGGTGGTGGCTACAAAGTTTCTGGTGGTTTGCATGGCGTCGGTGTTTCAGTGGTCAATGCTTTGTCTTCATATATGCGGACCGAAGTGCGTCGCGAAGGTAAAATTTGGATGCAAGAATACAAGCGTGGTAAAGCAGTGGCTAAAGTAGCACCAATCGGCAAGGCTGATAGCACTGGCACTACTCAGATTTTTCAAGCTGATCCTACTATTTTTACAGTTTTAGATTATGATTGGGATATTGTCGTTGAGCATTTGCGTCAGCAAGCTTATTTGACCAAGGGTGTCAAAATCAATATTTATGACGAGCGTGAACCTCAAAATATCAAAAAATATCGTTATTTTTTTGAAGGCGGCATTGCTTCTTATATTCGTCATCTCAATTTTAACAACGAAGTAAAACAAGAAAAAGTTTTTTACGTCAATAAAGCTAAAGATGAGATTCAAGTAGAAGTAGCTTTTCAGTATACTACTGATTATCGCGAGGTGATGTATTCCTTTGCCAATAATATTCACAATATCGAGGGTGGTATGCATCTAGTCGGCTTCAAAGCAGCTTTGACTAGAGTACTCAATAAATATGCTCGTAAGAATGGCTTTTTGAAAGAAAAAGATGACAATCTGACTTCTGATGATGTGCGTGAAGGTTTGACAGCTATAGTCAGTGTGAAATTGCCTGATCCGCAGTTTGAGGGTCAGACCAAAGCTAAATTGGGCAATGCCGAAGTTAGACCAATAGTCGAATCTGTTTTTGCTGAAGCCTTGGAAATATTTTTGGAAGAAAATCCTCGTGACTCCAAAGAAATTTTGGGCAAATGTCTTTTGGCTGCCCAGGCTCGTTTGGCTGCTCGCTCCGCTCGTGAGACTGTCTTGCGCAAAGGCATGCTTGAGGGCTTGACCTTGCCGGGTAAGCTAGCTGATTGTTCTAGTCGTGATCCCAAAGAATCTGAGCTCTTTATTGTGGAGGGAGATTCAGCCGGTGGCTCAGCCAAACAGGGTCGTGATCGCAAATTTCAAGCCATCTTGCCTTTGCGTGGTAAAATCTTGAATGTTGAGCGTGCTCGTCTTGATAAGATGCTAGCTAACAATGAAATCAAGTCTTTGATCATTGCTTTGGGCACCAACATTTCAGAGGCTTTCAATATAGAAGATTTGCGCTATGATCGTATCGTGATCATGACTGATGCTGATGTGGATGGCGCGCACATTAGGACTTTGCTTTTGACTTTGTTTTATCGTCATTTTCCAGAGCTAGTCAGACAAGGTCATATCTACATTGCTCAGCCACCATTATATCGAGTGCAACAAGGCAAAGATATTCAATATGTTTACAATGAAGAAGATCTTGCTAAGCTAAAGAAAAAATTAAACATTGGTGATCTCGATATGTTGGTCACGGATAATAGCGAAGAAAACTCTGAAATAGAGGACGAAGAAAAGGAAGTGAAGAAAGGACCAAAACTAAACATACAAAGATACAAAGGTTTGGGTGAAATGAATCCTACTCAATTGTGGGAAACTACCATGAATCCAGAAAGTCGTATTTTGAAAGTAGTGACTGTCGATGAGGCAGCCAAAGCTGATGAAGTGTTTGAAGTATTGATGGGCGCTGATGTGGCACCTAGAAAGAAATTCATTCAGACTCATGCCAAGTCAGTGAAGAATTTAGATATATAATATTAATAAACTAAATTTTTAATGAGATGAAATTAAATTTAATGGATCGCTCTGGTAATGTAGTAGTAGGTATCATGGTGGCGGTAGTGGTTACTGCACTAGTAGCTGGCGGATTGACCTATTCCTGGCAAAAAAAGCAGGGCGATGATAAGGTCTTGGAAGTAGCTAAGCAAGCAGAAGAAGCCAAAAACAAAGCCAGTGAATTGGAGCAAAAGTTAAATGAAGAGCAGAAAAAACTAGAAGAACAGACTAAGCAGGATGAAAATGCCCCGCAAGAATGGGTAAATTATACAAGCACTAATTATAATCTTTCATTTTTTTATCCTAAAGGTTGGAAGATCGAGGATACTGTCAGTGATCAGGTGGGTGAGGTTTCTGGTATTAGTTTGACTCCACCTACTATGGGAGAGGATGCTTTGTGGGGTATCCTTGTTGATAAAAGCTCAGATACTACAGTAGACAAGCTGATTACTGATATTGGAAAGCAGTTTACTGACAGAAAAGTAGAAAAAGCAAAAATTACTGTCAATGGATTGCCGGCTACTAAAGTTTTAGTAACCACAGCTACTATTCCAGAGTGGTATAGTGAGACAGTGATGATTGCCAAAGACAAAACGATTTATCAGATTAGCAATGGAGCTGTCAAAGATGACAAATTTGAAATTTTTTATCAAAGTATTATAATCAAATAATATATCTAACATGAATTTGATTTATTTCAAGTTCATGTTTTTTACCTCAAAAATGGAACAGATTATTAGTCTGAATACTTTAAATATTTTAGCTTTGAGTAAATTTTTGCTAGCTATTTTTGTTTTGTTTTTTGCTATTGGTTATTGGCGCAAATATAGACCAATTTATTTTTTGAGTATTTTTGGTGGCTTGATTGTTTTGTTTTATGTTGTTTTGGCCAAGGACTTAAAAAGCATGTGGTGGGGCACAGTTGGCGATGAGCTTTTAGTGTCTGGCTATTTGGGTCACGTGATGTTTGGTGATGCAAGTAAAGATTTTTATTATCATTGGCTACCCAATTTTTATCCGCCCCTGTATTTTTGGGTGACTGGCTTGGCTGCTAAATTTTTCGTGCATAGTGGTATAGCTGCTGCTAAAATTGGTATCATGGGTACTCTCATTCTTTGGTTTTGGGGTACTTATTATTGGCAGAGATTATTTTGGTCAAAAATTTTTCCAGCCAATCAAGAGAAATTACCGATCATTAGCCATCCTTACTTTGCTGCTTTATTACCTATTTTTTTATTATTGATCACTGATTTTGATGCTTTGTTACTCAAGCCCTACGAAGCCTTGGCTGCCTTGTTGTCGGTTATTTGGTTGATTTTTTGGTCAGCCCTATCGACCGTCAAGCACTGGGATAAAAAATATTATTTATTTTTAGGTATTAGCGCTGGTTTGTTGTTTTTGTTGTTTTATTTTTGGTGGTTTATTTTATTGCCTTTTCTTTTTTGCACAGCTTTATTAGCTCAAGATAAAAAAAATCAGCTTAAAAAGTTTTTTATCAATGGTCTATTGATGGTTCTGGTATCGGCTATTTTTTGGCTACCCTTGCTATTATCTTTTTTCAAATACGGTATAGAAAATTGGCAGGCTAAATTTTTTATTTTTTCTGATTTATTTACCTTTATTCCTTGGTCTAGTGTTTCTTGGAGAGGTTTATTGTTGTTAGGGGGAGTAGTGGGTTTAGTATATTTTTATCAAAAAAATATAGCTATCAAAAATATAGCGGGGGTTTTAATATTTTCGTATTTTTATCAATTGTTTAGCGTAGTTTTATATTTAGTCGGCTATCATCCAGTGCAAGCCTACAAACCTTTTATGTTTTTGGGGGGAGCTAGTTTGGCCGTGGGTTTGACTATGATGTCTTTGTATGTTTTTGATCTCATTAAAAAAAGACACAGTCAGCAATCGAATATTTTGCTGGTCATTATTTTGATCATGCTTTTTTCGCAGCTTCCTTTGGTTCGTTGGCTCGATGACCCAGTGATTATTAGACAGATTGAAAAAGATTTGCAGGCAGATAGTAGGGCGCCAAAATTAGCTGATGATATTAGGCAAGCTGTACCTGATTATCAATCACGCACCTGGCTGACTAGTGGCACAGCCAATCTCAATGCTTATTTACCTTTGTCTTATTATATTGCTTTTAGTCCGCATTTTAGTCACCAGGCTGTGCAGTATAGTCAGCGTCTAGCTGAAGTCAGGGCAATGTCTGAAGCCCAAAGTCCTGTAGATTTTATGAATATTATCAATCAAGGTAAAGAGCCGCGCATTGATAGCTTGCTTTTGTATGATGATCAAGCTGATAATAATGATGGATATTTTTCTTTATTTTTTTGGGCAGACCGATATCCCAATGGCGGTGAAGATTTGGTCATTCATTTGCCCAAAAAAAATATCAGCACACAAGATTGGCAAGAAGTGTATCATAAAAATAATTGGCGTATATTTTTAAAGAAATAAATAAATGCCGCAATTTGCTACTTGGGAAGAGGAGTACCAAGATCCCAAACTAGTTACCAAAAAAGCTGAACCACAAAATGATACTTTGCGTTTTTTGAAATACTTAAAAAAAGAAGAGAAATTAGAGCTAAGCAATTTAAAAATTTTAGATCTGGGCTCGGGCACTGGTCGTAATGCCAATTATTTGGCAGAGCTTGGCAATCAAGTTGTCGGCTTGGAAATATCTGATACCGCTATAAAAATAGCATTTGAGCGGGCTACAATTTTGCGTATTCAAAAAAATGTTAGGTATATCAAAAAAAATATTGGCTCCAGCTATCCTTTTACTGATCGATATTTTGATTTAGCTTTGGATATCACGTCTTCCAATTCTTTGAATGAAAAAGAAAGAGCGATTTATTTACAAGAAGTGTATCGCACTCTCCAAAAGGGTGGGTATTTTTTTGTCAGAGCTTTGTGCAAAGATGGTGATAAAAATGCTAAAAATTTATTAAAATTAAGCCCAGGGTTAGAGCAGGATACTTATTTTATGAAGGATCTCAAGCTCACAGAAAGAGTTTTTAGTGAGCAGGATTTTCGGCAAATGTATGGTCACTTTTTTATGATCAAAAAAATTTTTAAAAAATCAGGCTACGCTCGCTTGGGTGAAAAAAAGTACAAAAGGAATTATTTGTTGGCTTATTTGCAGAAAACACAATAAAGACCAAGCTTTTCTTGGTGGCTAAATTTGGCTAGAAAGGGGTAAAAACCCAATATTTGTGGGCTCTTGCCAAAACTTTTTCTTTATGATATACTAATGGCACATTAAACAGCTTCCCAAGCTGTTTTAAAGAACTTATTTTTTCCCCATATGAGTAAATTAGGCGATTATTTCAAAGGAGCCAAGGAAGAATTGGCTAAAGTAGTTTGGCCCAGCCGTCAAACTACCATCAATCATACTTTAGTGGTGATTTTGATTTCAGTTATTGTGGCTGTATTTTTGGGTGCCGCTGATTATGGTTTGAGTAAAATTTTAGAATTAGTTTTGATTAAATAAATTAACCCGGTTAAATTAAGATACCTATGCCAAAGCAAACAGCCCAACAAGGTCGACGCTGGTACGTCTTGCATACTTATTCTGGCTACGAAGAAAATGTATCCAGAAATTTGCGCCAGAGGATAGAATCCATGGATATGGAGGACAAGATTTTTGATATCTTGATTCCTACTGAAAGCAAGATAAAAATCAAAAATGGCAAGCGTAAGACCATCAAAGAAAAGATTTTTCCTGGCTATGTCTTGGTCAATATGATCGTGACTGACGCTTCTTGGTATGTAGTGCGTAATACACCAAATGTCACCGGTTTTGTCGGCTCAGGTACTACTCCGACTCCAGTTTCTGACGAAGAGATGAAATCACTGTTGCAACGCATGGGTCAAGAAGAGCCAGAATACAAAATCGATATCGAGATTGGTGAGTTGGTCAAAATTGTTGATGGACCATTCAAAGATTATGAAGGAAAAGTGTCTGATATTGATGAGGCACGCGGCAAAGCCAAAGTACTGGTCTCCATGTTTGGTCGCGAGACGCCAGTAGAATTGGATTTTTTACAAATTAAGAAAGTATAAATTAAGTTCGCAAGTTAGCAAGTTCTCAAGTTTACAACTTGTTAACTTTTCAACTTTAAAACTTTTAAACTAAAATAATATGGCAAAAGAAATTAAACAATTAGTAAAATTGCAGATCCAAGGTGGTAAAGCTACCCCAGCACCTCCAGTCGGTACTGCTTTGGGACCCCATGGTCTAAACATCCAAGATTTTGTAGTCAGATTCAATGATGCTACCAAAGACAGGATGGGTGAAGTCGTACCAGTAGAGATGACTATCTACACTGATCGTACTTTTGATTTTATCTTGAAGACTGCCCCAGCCTCAGAGTTGATCAAAAAAGCTTTGAAATTGGAAAAAGGTTCCAGCAAGCCATTGCAGGACAAGGTTGGTATTTTGACTGATGCTCAGTTGACTGAGATTGCCAAAGCCAAGATGTCTGATCTGAACACTACTGATTTAGAGGCAGCCAAGCGTATTATTGCTGGCACTGCTCGTCAGATGGGTGTCAAAATAGAAGAATAATTGGAGATAGGAGGGAGCTTTGTTTAGTCAATAAAGCGTTAGCACCTCTGTAAATTATAACCATATGAAAATCGGAAAGAGATTGAAAAATTTTAAAGCTAAAGTAGATAGCGCTAAGGTCTACGAAGCTACAGAAGCAGTCAAACTAGTCAAAGAAACTGCTGGTCTAAAATTTGATGCTACTATTGAAGCTCATGCTAATTTGGGCATTGATCCCAAAAAAGGCGAGCAGATTGTCAGAGCTTCGGTCAACTTGCCACACGGTTCAGGTAAAAAAGTGCGCATTGCTGCTTTTGTACCAGAGTCTGATGTCAAAAAAGCCAAAGATGCTGGTGCTGCTATTGCCGGTGGCGAAACTTTGATTGAAGAAATCAAAAAAACGGGTAAATGTGATTTTGATATTGCTATCACCGTACCTGATATGATGAAAAATTTGGCAGTGATTGCCAGAATTTTGGGTCAAAAAGGCGTCATGCCAAATCCTAAGACCGGCACCATTGGTACTGATATAGTGAAGATGATTGAAGAATTGCAAAAAGGCAAAGTGACCTACAAAAATGATGACACAGCCAATGTTCATGTGCCTATCGGTAAAGCTTCTTACACTGAGCAACAAATTTTAGAAAATTT
This sequence comes from uncultured Gammaproteobacteria bacterium, assembly GCA_964443785.1. Lineage (GTDB taxonomy): Bacteria > Patescibacteriota > Patescibacteriia > UBA1558 > GWA2-36-10 > CALMZN01. Next base: position 16,494 of record CAYUER010000003.1, on the reverse strand, counting down.
TGAAGCTTTTGTTGATTCTTTGAAAAAAGCTAAACCACAAATGAAAGGTACTTATATCAAGTCTGTCCACATTAGTTCTACTATGGGGCCAAGTATCAAAGTATCAGTAAATTAATTTTTTTAAAAAATCCGCTAATTCTTGCAATGTCATTCCCGCGAAGGCGGGAATCTACCATTGTTCTGCCTTACGGCAAATAAATGCGAGATCCCGGATCAAGTCCGGGATGACAGTGTGAGATAGGCGGATTTTTGTTTTATAAAAAAAGATCCGCCGCGCCTCGCTCTGCTGTTGCAGAGTCGGGCGCGGCGGAAGTGTGGTCACATGCCCGGCAGCTTGGGCTGCTGGGCCTGGTCTGCCCGGGCAATGCACTCCGCGCAATAGCGCACGGTAGCGCGCAGCTTGGAGAGTGGCCTCTTGGCGTCTGCCGGCTCCTCTTCGACCAGATTGGAGCAGTGCGGAGTGGAGCAGAGCAATTCGATTTTCATGCTTCACCTCACTTTAGTGCTTGGGTTTTTTGTCTGGCCTGTGTAGTCCAGTGGAAAACCTAAATTATCTTAGTCTATACTATTTTACTTGTCAATTTGACAGGATTATGTTAATTTAGCCTAAATATTAACATTTAAATATATGGAACTAATTATAAGCCCAGATTTAAAAGAAAATAAGCTAGAAGCTATCTTTTGTCCAATTTTTGAGGATGGTGAAAAATTAGCTAAGGCTATCAGCTATTTTGCTAAAAATCAGGAGTCTGTTTTTATCGCTCAAACTAAAAAAGAGAAATTTCAGGGACAAAAAAATCATATTTTTGTCATGAGGCTAGCAGATAAATTAGTTGTGTTATTGGGCCTAGGTCAGTCTAGGCGCTTGTCCTCAGAAGATTGGCGAGAGACTGCCGCTTTGTTAGTTACTTTTTTGCAAAAATACCAAGTGAAAAATATTGGCCTAGTCGCCAGTCAATGGCTACAAGGATCTTCTGATTATGATCGTTTTGCTCAAAGTTTGGTTGAAGGATTGTATTTGGCTAGCTATAAGTTTGATAAATATAAAAAAATTGACAAAAAAGTTATTCAAATAAATATTGAACAAGTATTTATTGAATTAGCGAAAGAAAAGAAAAATAATTTTATCAAACATTGGCAATTGGGCGAAGCCATAGCACGCGGTACTATCTTGGCCAGAGATTTGGTCAATGAGCCAGCCAATGTCATGACCCCAACTTATTTGGCCGACAGAGCTATCGATATTGCCAAAAATAATAAGCAAGTCAAAGTAAAAATTTTAGAAAAAGAACAGGTGCTCAAAGTAGGTATGCAAGCTTTCGCAGCCGTAGATCAGGGTTCGCACGAGCCTTTGAAATTTATTCATCTAGTCTATAAACCACGGGTCAAAGCCAAAGAAAAAATTGCTCTTGTAGGTAAAGGTATTACTTTTGATAGTGGTGGTTTGAATATCAAAACTGGCGATAGTATGTATCAAATGAAGATTGACATGGGTGGAGCAGCCGCTGTTTTGGGCGTGTTTGCTGTTTTGGAACAGCTCAATATAAAAGCCGAAGTTCATGGGATAGTAGCTGCCTGTGAAAATATGCCATCAGACAAAGCTATGCGTCCGGGTGATATTGTCCGCAATATGCAAGGCAAGAGTATTGAGATCTGGAATACTGATGCAGAGGGTCGGGTGACTTTAGCTGATTCTTTAGCCTATGCCCAAAAAATTGGGGCTAAAAAAATTATAGATTTGGCCACTTTGACTGGTGCTGTGATGGTAGCTTTGGGGCCCAATATAGCTGGCTTGTTTTCCAATGACGAAAAATTAAGTCAGGAAATAAAAAAAGCCAGTGAAATAGCTGGTGAGAAAATGTGGTCCCTACCACTGGAAGATGATTATAAAGAGTTTAATAAAAGCCAGGTAGCTGATATTCGCAATGCTGCTACTACTCGCTATGGTGGAGCAATCACAGCCGCTTTATTTTTACAAGAATTTATCAATGAAGGTGTATCTTGGGCTCACCTTGATATAGCAGCCCCAGCTTATGCTGAAAAACCATTAAACGCTTATACACCTATCGGTGGCGTGGGTTATGGCGTGCGCACACTTTTAGAGTGGCTGCGCAATTTTTAGTTGTACTTATTGGCTGCTGCTTGCCAGCCATCTTTAATGATCAGCTCCAAAGCCAAGTGACAGGAGTCAATGATTTCTGGTAGCTTTTTCTTTTCGGTAGTATTAAATTTTTTCAAAACAAAATCTTCAGCACTGCCAGTCTGGGGGCCGATGCCTAGTCTCAGGCGTACAAAATCAGTAGATTTTAAAGCTTGGATGATTGATTCTATGCCATTGTGTCCACCACTAGAGCGTTTGGCTGCCACTTTGAATATACCAAAAGGTAAATCTAGATCATCATAGATGACAATGATATCATCATTTTTTAGTTTGTAGAATTTTTTGAGTTTTTGGACGGCTTCGCCAGAATTGTTCATGAAAGTTTGTGGCTGGCATAAAATAATTTTATCCTTGTCATCTTGAAAACTAGCAATCAATGATTGGCAGTCTTTTTTTTCAGACCACTTCAATTGTTTTTTTTCTAATAAGGCATCCAAAGCCAAGAAGCCAAAAGAGTGTCTCGTCTGTTGGTATTCTTTTCCGGGATTGCCTAATCCTACTACTAATTTCATCCAGTTAGAAATTTAAATTATTAAATCTTTTATTACCAAAGTAAAATTATAACAAATAAATCATACTATATATTATAAACATTATTCATGAATTTCTGACTGGATTCATTTTAAGATTTATCTTTAATATTTTGGGTTTTTTGTTTGCGTATCACAATTGGTACGCCATTAAAATCAAATTTGTAGCGTATTTGATTTTCTAAAAAACGGAAATAAGAAAAATGTAAATCACTCTTGAAATCAACCTTGATAGAAAAAATCGGTGGATTAGTATCGATTTGCTTGAGGTGGTAGATGTAGGGGTGCTTAGTACCTTTGCCACGGGATGGCTTGTGTTGTTTGATGGAATTTTTTAATAATTTGTCCAAGGCATTGTCATCGATAACTTTGTTCATGTTTTCCCATAATTCCAAAATCAAAGGCAAGAGCTTGCTTAGCTGTGCTTTGGAGTTGGCTGAGGTAAACAATATAGGTGCCCAGTCTACAAAAGGAAAAAAACTTTTATAATACTCTTTGTATTTATTGATTGTGTTGGTGTCTTTTTCAGGGATGAGGTCCCATTTGTTGGCCAAGATGATGACGCCCTTACCAGCATCAACCGCTAGTTTGAGCAGATTTTTGTCCTGTTTGCTCAAAGGTTTAGAAACATCAGTCACGAGGATAGTGATATTTGATTTTTTGATGCTGTGGAGACTTTGTTCGGTGCTCAGTTTTTCAAAAATATTTGATAATCTTTTGCTTTTTTTTCTCAAGCCAGCTGTATCGACAAAAGTGATATTTTGCTTGTGATAAGTCAGGAGTACATCCTGGTTGTCACGAGTAGTGTGGGCCATGGAAGAAACAATCAATCTTTCTTGGCCAATCAGAGCATTGATGATAGATGATTTGCCGACATTAGGTTGGCCAAAGAGGGTGACTTTGATAGTTTTTTCTTCAGCGGGAGCTTTGGTTATTTTGGATTTCTTTTTTTTGGTCAATAGATTTTGGACAATATCATCCAACAAATCTCCGCAGCCGCTACCACTTTTGGCTGATATAGGTATTGGTTCGCCAAAGCCTAAACGAAAAAAATCTGGCACTTGTTGGCGGAGGCGACTAGTATCAGCTTTGTTGGCTACTAGTAGTATATTTTTTTTATTTTTTTTGAGGACTTTGGTGACTATTTTATCTTCAGGCATTACTCCGTTGATAGTGTCGACGACAAAGAGAACCAGATCAGCCTCTTCTATGGCTAATACAGCTTGTTTTTGTATTTGTGCATCTATTTCTAGATTGTTTTCTTCTTGGAGACCAGCTGTGTCGATCAACATAAAATCCAAGCCATTCCAAGAGCAGACAGCATAGCTACGATCGCGTGTAGTGCCAGATACCTTGGAAGTGATAGCTTTTTGGTGGGAGATCAGGCGGTTAAAAAGTGTCGATTTACCGACATTGGCTCGACCAACGATCGCTACTTTGAATAGATTAGCCATATTTGTTTAGTTTAGTTAATTATAGCATCTTTTTTCAAAGAAGTGGTGCTAGTTGGTGTGGATGAGGAAGTAGAGCTAGCTGTACTGCTACTCAAAAGACTAGGATCAATAGTGGGAACTAGTTGTTTGGAAGTGTCTATTTGCTGATCTTGACCCAAGATCACTAAAAAGTCTATTTTTTCCCACTGACCATCCTGATCTTTGAGGTCCATTTTTTCGGCAATGACAGCAGGGTTGAATTCTAGCGGTATATTGTTTTGGGCGGTAGTTTGGAAAATAGTTTCTAAAGATTTTTTGGTGTAATCCTTATCTTTATTAAAATCATAAACAACAGTACTGATTTTATTAGTATTTTGATCATTGCCATACTTTAAGACATTGTAGCCCATTTGTTGTAAATGATTGACCGCTTGTAAAGCTAGGCCAGCTATTGGGGTGCCATTGAGTACTACAATTTTAGCTTTTTCTTGAGGTACTTGGATGTAGGTGAAAATTTCTTTGATTAATTTATTGATAGCATCAAAATTGCCACTGATTGGCTGTAGTATAAAAGCGCCACTTTGGGCGTAGCCAGCTTTGAGGTAGCTACCAGGGCCATCATCGATAGATTTGGTGATGACATTTTGTGAGTTGGCGCCTTTGGTCAGGTGTATCATTTTGACAGCCTCCCAAGGCTCTAGGTCGGTAGTAGTGTATTGATTGAGTAGGGAAAATAAGTCGGTAATTTTTTTGGGATTAATCCAAGTATTGAAAGAAGAAATTTTTTCTTTGGCAGCTAATAATATTTTCTGTTGTCTTTTGATGCGCGCAAAGTCTGAGCCCTCGCCATTGTTGCCGTGTCTAGAGCGAGCAAAGCGTAGAGCTGATAGTCCATCCATTTTTTGTTCTCCAGCCTTAAAAGAGACAGTCTGTACTTTGTAGTCAGCAGTTGGAAATTGGTAATCAGAAAAAGCACGATCAACAGTGACGGTGACACCACCTAGCGCATCAATCATTTTTATAAAACCATCAAAATCAACTACGGCATAGTAGTGTAGTGGTATGTCAAATGTTTCGCCAATGACTTTTTTGGCCAATTCTCCTCCTTGGTCATTATCTTTTTTGCCAATAGAATAGACCTCGTTTATTTTGACATAGGATCCATTGTAAGGCACGATCATGTCGCGAGGCAAGGAAAATAAAGCCGCTTCTTTAGTCGATGGCTTGAAGCTACCGATGATGATAGTATCAGTCAGATATGGTCCATCATGACCAGGGCCACCAATGCCCAAGAGTAAAAAATTGATACGATCTTCAGCTTCACCGGCTAATTGTTGTTTGGAGGGGTAGATGATATTGGTGATTTGTCTGACTAGGTAGCTGTTTTTTACTCCACCCAAAAAACTACTATTGCTAGCCGATAAGAATGAGCCAATTACTGCAAAAATGATAATGAGAAACACAAAACAGCAGGAACGTCTATTTTTCCTGCCTTTAGCTTTGAGAGAGCCCGCATGAGCATGGTTGGTCTGTGGATGCTGACCAATGTTGCTAGACTCTATATTTTGCTGGTTTTCATTGATTTTTTGGATTTGAAAATCTGACATTACAAAAAAACACTCATTGGTGAATAAAGTTCCTGTATTATAATAATAATAGACCCAAAAGTCAAATATGAACCCTAGGGCTTATTATTTGCTTTTACTAAGGTCATTGTGTATAATGATTTTACTAAAAGTAGCTAAATTTATGCCAATAAATAATTTGCCAGACAATAAAATAAATCCAGAGAACAACGATAATTCTGCTGATGTGATGGAGGAGGATGATTTTGCCCAGGAGCAATATGAAGGCGAAGAGGAGAGTGTCTTGGCTCGTAGTGCTAAAAAATTTGGTTTGTTTATTTTTGAGGCAGTCAAGGTGATTATTATTTCTTTGGCTATTATTGTTCCTATTAGATATTTTTTGGTGCAGCCTTTTATTGTGAAAGGTGCTTCGATGGAGCCCAATTTTCATGATCGTGAATATTTGATTATCAATGAAATCAGCTATCGTTTTGGTGATCCCACTAGAGGAGAAGTGGTAATTTTGAAAGATCCGCTCAATCCACAAGTTTATTTTATCAAGAGAGTGATCGGATTGCCAGGTGAAAAGATCGAGATCAAAAAAGGCCGGGTCTATGTCAATGATCAAGAATTAGCCGAATCTTATATTGAAGATTTTGGCTTAGAAACTTTTGATGCCATTACTTTGGGAGATAAAGAATACTATGTCATGGGTGATAATCGCACCAATAGTTTTGATTCTCGTCGTTTTGGACCAGTCAGCGATGATGCTATTATCGGCAAGGCTTGGTTTAGGGGTTGGCCTTTTAATAAGATCAGCACTTTTAATTTGCCAAAATATTAAAATATATGTCAGCAAAGAAAGCAAAAAAATCTACTATTCAATTAGTAAAGGGCATGAAAGATATTTTGCCCGATGAGCAGGTATATTGGCAATGGTTGCGCGATAAAGTTGATGATTTTGCCAGCAATTATGGCTATAGTCGTCTTGATGCGCCTATTGTAGAGTTTACCTCTTTATTCAAGCGTTCTGTCGGCGAAGATACTGATGTAGTCAGTAAAGAAATGTATTCTTTTGTGACTGAGGGCGGTGATAAGCTCTCTTTGCGTCCAGAAAGCACAGCAAGTATTGTGCGTGCTTATATTGAGCACGGCATGGTCAATCAGCCTCAACCAGTCAAGCTTTATTATATTGGCCCACAATATCGTCATGACAAGCCTCAAGCTGGTCGTTATCGCCAATTTCACCAATTTGGTTTTGAGTGTTTTGGTGACAATGATCCAGTGATCGATGCTCAGCTGTTGGTCATGTCTTATCAGTTTTTGAAAGAGCTAGGCTTGGATGTTGTCATACAGCTCAATAGTGTTGGCGATCAAAATTGTCGTCCGCAATACATCAAAGCTTTGAAAAATTACTATCAAAACAATAAAAAAGATTTGTGTCCTGATTGTCAGAGTCGCATGAACAAGAATGTATTGCGCGTTTTGGATTGCAAAAATAAGAAATGTCAGGAAATCAGCGAGCAAGCCCCTCAGATTTTAGATTTTTTGTGTGATGATTGTAAAAATCATTTTATGGGCGTAGTCGATTTTTTGGATGAAATGGATATCAACTATAATTTGAATCACAAAATAGTTCGCGGTTTGGATTATTATACCAAAACTGTCTGGGAGATAGTAGAAAATACCGAAGAAGGTAAATTGAATTCCTTGGGCGGAGGTGGTCGTTATGATGGCTTGGTCGATCTTTTGGGTGGTCGCCCGACATCAGCAGTTGGCTTTGCTATTGGTATGGAGAGAGTACTCCTAAAATTGCAAGAGAAAAAAATTCCTGCTCCAGCTATGCTGACGCCAGAAGTTTTTGTTGCTCAATTGGGTTTGGAAGCGAGAAAAAAATCAATGTTGCTGTTTGAGGAGTTGCGTCAGGATGGCTTCCGCTTGGCTGAAGCTATGTCCAAAAAAGGACTCAAAGATCAGCTAGAAATCGCCAATAAAAAGGGCGTGAAGTATGTAGTGATTTTGGGGCAAAAAGAAATTGCTGACGGCACAGTCTTGATTCGCGATATGGAAAGTGGTGTGCAGGAAGTAGTTGATTTTAGAAAAATCAAAACAGAGCTTCGAAAAAGATTGGAAGCTGAATCTGTCCGTTTGATCAAAGTCAAGAAAAAATAATTTTATTTAAATTTTTTAATCCAGCCCAGTCCCGCAGTGCGGGACTGGGCTGTTCTTTTGTTTGAAAAATATCTTTAGTAGCCAAAATATTTATACACAGGAGACCCGCCTCGCGGGTCTATTTAACAGGGTTGACTTTTGCTTTAAAATTTGGCATTATAAAGGTAAGATTAATGACTTTTTAGTTGTTAATTTTAGAATATATTTACCCTAATGAAAGGAAGGTGAAGATAGTGTTAGAAGTAAGAAAAAAAGACAACGAATCATTTGAAAGTTTGGTACGCAGATTTACTAAAAAGACTATTCAAAGCGGTAAGATTTTACAAGCTAAAAAAGTAAGATTTTATGCCAAGCCAAAGACTAGAAGAGCTCTCAAAGAGAGTGCTTTGCGTCGTAAAAAAGTCACAGGCAAGCTCGAATATTTGAAGAAAATCGGTAAACTTGACGAAACAGATTTGAAAAAGAGAAAACGCAAATAATCGTTAAATTTTGTCTATTATCTTTTTTGGATAATAGACAATGTTTTAATGGCTATATATGTCAATTATCAAACAAATTGATCAAGATTTAATAAATGCCCAAAAATCCAAGGATGAATTGCTTGTTTCAACCTTACGCATGGTCAAGAGCGCTTTTAAAAATCAAGCTATTGAGCTAAGAAAACCAGAGCTTTCAGAAACGGAAGCTATTTTGATTTTGCGCAAGGAGCTGAAAAAAAGATTGGATTCTATTCAGGCTTTCAATGATGGTGGTCGGCCAGAGCTTGCAGCTCATGAAAATCTCGAGTGTGAGATTATAAAAAAATATTTACCGCCCGATTTGTCGGAAGCAGATATTGCCAAAGCAGTTGATGAAGTCATGGCTACTGGTGCTAGTAATTTTGGTCAAGTCATGAAAGAAGTGATGGCTAAATTGCAGGGCCAAGCTGATGGTCAGATTGTACAGCGATTAGTAAAGGAAAAATTAGTTCAAAAATAAAATTTAAAAATTAAATTTATTATCCCATGCTTATACGAAAAAAAATAACTGCCCTTATTTTTGGTCTTGTGTCAGTTATTTTTTTGTTGCCAAATCTGGCCTCAGCTCAATTGGCTGAAGATTTTGGCACAGATGCCTTGAGTGGCTTGGTCACTGCTAGTGGTAGTCGAGACTTGTTTGACATTGTGACCGGCATCATCAATACAGCCCTTTATTTTTTGGGTGCTATTGCGGTCTTACTTTTTCTCTATGCTGGTTGGCTCTGGTTTAGCTCACGGGGCAATAAAGACGGTATTGATAAAGCCAAGAAAATCATGATTTCAGCTACTATTGGTTTGGCGATTATCTTTTCTTCATATGCCATAGTCAATTGGCTTTTCAAAGATGCTATCCAAAGGGCTTTTTATGATTTAGAAAACGGTACGCGCGATCCTCAATATGGCGGTGGTATAGGTCTGGGTGGAGGAGTGATCGAAAATCATTATCCAGAGCCAAATGCCAAAGGTATACCGAGAAATACCAATATTTACATCACTTTCAAAGAGCCAATGAAGATTGACACCATTGTCAATGCGGGTAGTTCTGATTGTACTGGTACTAATCCTAGAACTTGTCCGATCAATACTTTGAATATTCGTCTACACAAAGCTAGTGAACCCACTGTCAATCTCGCTGATATCAAGGTCACTTACAATCCTGATGATCCTAAGCTTTTTGAATTCAATCCTTATGGTGACGCTACTAGTGGCACTTATTTACTGGGCGAACAGACTAGAGACACTAAATATCAAATCACTTTGGCCAATGTCAGAACGGCTGATGATCGACAAGCCTTTAATTTTGGTTCTTATAGCTGGTATTTTACAGTCGGTACCTATTCTGACAATACGCCTCCACGCGTAGTATCAGTCCGCCCCAAGATCAATACTCAGTCACCTCGCAATACCATAGTGCAGGTTAATTTTTCAGAAGCAGTCAACCCCACTTTGGCTTCTGGTGTAGTACCAGGATATTCCAATATCAAGCTGGTCTACCAAGATGCTGCTGGTGCTGAGCAAAGTGACGCTGGTCGCTATGTCATTTCTAATCAATATCGGACAGTCGAGTTTATACCTAGTACTTTGTGTGCTCAAAATTCTTGTGGTCTTGATGTATTTTGTCTGACTGGTCCAGAAGATTTTGTGGGCACGGTCACGACCAATATCAAGGATATGGTCGGCAATGCTTTGACGGCTGATTATGTTTGGAATTTTCAAACTCTCAATACTATTGATATCACTGCACCCAAGATGGTCAATATGAGTCCAGTCAATGATTTTCCTTTGTCTCAGCCAGTCAGGATGACCTTTGATGAGACTTTGATGTCTAGCTCTATTAATTCTACTAATATTAAATTATTCAAAGGCGCTAATACACCAGTGAATTACTGGCTACGCTTGGGTGATGCTGACGGCAAAGATAATAATCTGATCAATATACACCACGAGCGTTTTGATGTCAGTACTGATTATTTGGCTACTTCTACTTCTGGTATCATGGATAACAACCAAAACTGTTGGTATCCTTGCCGTTGTGAGGGCGCAAATTGTGAGTGTGATACAGTAGATCCATCTGGCAGGCCAGTTTGTGATGGTGATTCTTGTCAGATCCCAGCAGAGTAGTTTAATTTTTTTAAAAAAATAAAATAAAAATATAGCATGAAAAAAATATTGCCATACATGAGCGCTCTCATATATCTGCTAGTCGGGCAGACTGAGCGGGCAATGGCTCAAAGTGAAGAATTTGGCACCGAAGTCTTGGGTGGTCTCGTGACTGCTAGTGGTAGCCGAGATTTGTTTGATATTGTGACTGGCATAGTAAATACTGTCTTATATTTTCTAGGAGGTATTGCCATACTCTTGGCTTTGTACGCTGGTTGGCTCTGGTTTAGCTCACGCGGTAATCGCGACCAAATTGATAAAGCCAAAAAAATCTTGATTTCAGCTACTATTGGCTTGGCAATTATTTTTGCTTCTTATGCTATTACTAATTTTGTCATTGGCAATCTCTATGACAATGTTTTGAGAGATGGTAGCAGTGATGGGGGTGGCGACAGCGGTGGCGGTGATTATACTGGCGTTGTCGCTTGTCCACCACCGACCAGCTCCGGTGAAATGAGCATTTGTAAATACAGACCATCTTCCAAGCCAGTGGGTGGCTATATCACTATTTCTGGCTGGAATTTTGGCGATTATGTTGATACTGCCACTAGTCGCGTCAGCATTGGCGGTGAGGCAGCGAGTCTCGTATCTTGTGGTACACCTTATTGGCGTCAGCAGTTTACCAGAGATGGCAATACTTATTATTCAGTCAAAGTGATTGTGCCTAGCTTGGCAGTTGGTACGCACTCTATTACAGTAGCAAATGACACACGCAGTGATGAAATAGCTGGTTTTGTAGTAAGCGCCGGGACAGCTGGCCCGAGTATTGCTTGTATTGAGCCAGATAGTGGTGCTAGGGGTACTGGTGTAGTGATCAAGGGTATCAATTTTGGCACTACAGGTAATCGAGCTATCAATATGACTGGTTGGAATGGTACAGCCGCTGCTCAGATCGATGTGCCTTTTACTGGCTGGGCTGATACCGAGATTAGACTCGATATACCCAGCAATGCTTTAGCTAGCTACATCAATATTTCCAATGATGCTTTTCCTCTGGATCCGACTGATTCAGAATATTTTTCCGTCACTTGTGATAGTAGCTGTACTTCAGTTTGTTGCAGTCGCAACGAATGTCGTCCAGCCAATATCTGTAGTGGTAGTGGTGGTTCAGAATTTAGCGGGCCACATATTAGCTATATCACGCCTGATAATGGTCAAGAAAAAAGCTTGATCACCATCCAAGGTTCTGGTTTTGGTAGCTCTATGGGCACTGGTCATGTGGAGTTTGTTGACCAAGCAGGTGTAGAGACTAGAGCTTTATGGCCAAACTCTACTGAGATGAATCCGCTGTGTCAAAATCTCTGGACAGATACGGATATTATAGTTGGCGTGCCGACTGGCCTATCTCTGACAGAAAATTACTCAGTCCGCGTGTATCCCAATAACGCCACTGTCCCAAGTAATAGTGTGGCTTTTGATGTCAATAATATTGCGCGTCCTGGTATTTGTGCAGCTACTCCTGGACTAGGCGCTTTGAATACAGAGGTGACGATCACGGGAGTGAATTTTATCGATGCCACAGAAAATGTAGTAAAATACGGTGGTATAGCTGGCTATAATACTGATATTAATGAAAGCAATGACACGGCTATTTCCAATGTGCCAAATTTGCGCACTGGCTTGGTCGGTGTTCAGCTCAATGCTGGTACTGTCTTGAGCAATCCTTATCCTTTTAATATCACTGAGGCTTTGGCTGGTGACCCAGAAATAGTCAATATCACACCGACAGCTGGTCCAGTTGCTACCTATGTGACGATCAATGGTACTAATTTTGGCAATACGAGGCTGAGTGGTAATGTCTTTTTTGGTACTACACCAGCTAGTTTTGATTTTCCTTTGCAGTGCTCCAACTCTATTTGGTCAAATAGTCGCATCATGGTCAAAGTGCCAGATGCTTTGAGTAGCGGTACTAGCTATGATATCAAAGTCGTGCGCTCTGATAGCAAGGAAAGCAATACCAAGCCTTTTGCCGTCAATACTGATACTTTGAGACCAGGCTTGTGCGCTATCTATCCAGATAATGGGCAAAAAAATACTACGCAAGTGAGTTTTTTTGGTGATAATTTTGGGACCAGTGCTGGGCAAATTCGTTTTTATAACAATCAAACTAGCCCCGCAAATTCTTGGGGTAATAATAGCGCGCTATATGCGCGGGTGCCTGAGGGCGCTGAGACTGGTCCAGTAGCAGTAGTTTCGAGTGCTGGCGTGGCTTCCAATGAGCTTAATTTTAGTGTCGGCTCTTGCAGTCGTGATAGTAATTGTCCTTCTGGCCAGCTTTGTTGCCAAAATGCTATTGGTAATTATTGCGCTGCTAGCTGTACTAATACGCGCATGTGTACTTATGGCTGGAATTTTAGTACAGTGCCCACACCAGTGACACCTTTGGAAGTAGTAGATCATTGGCCAGCCTGCGATAGCTCTTGTGGCAATGCGCAAATTGGAGTGGGCTTCAATGTTTTATTGGAAAACAATACAGCTACTGATGTTGATAATTATAGTATTGTAGATATTACTAATCCAGCTAGTCCAGTAGATGTGACTATTGACGCTGCGATTTTGACTGAAAATCCTGGAGCAGATGTGCCAGCGACGGTAGTGTTGGACTATAGAGGCACCCTAGAATTGAATCATACTTATGCTGTCACGGTCAGTCAAAGTATACAGAGTGAGGAGTTGGAAGTTTTGGAAAGTCCTTATTATTGGCAATTTACAGTTGGTCAAGGTATTTGTGAATTTACTGGCGTGAGCATCACTCCTTTGAATTATACAGCTCGTCGTCCTGGTCAGCAGGTCAATTATAGTGCCGCGCCAACAGCTGATGTCAATATTTGTGGCGCCCAAAGATTAGTGTGTAATAATTGTAACTATCAATGGAGCTCTAGTGATGAGGATATTGCTACCATTGCCACTGGCAATCAAGAAGTAGCCGCCTTTACCACTGCTAATGTAGTACCACCGACTGGGCAGACAAGCATTGCTTGTACCATTACCCAGAGCACTAGGTCAGCTAGTGCTAATACGGATTTATTGATTGACTACAATAGCTATCTCAAGGGCTTGTTAGTGACAGAGCATTATCCGGATTGTGGCAATGCCTGCACCAATGCTGTGATTGGTATGCATTTTAATACACCGCTAGATATCAGCACAGTTAACAATACTAATATTAATATAGTTGATACAGCTGATAGCTCTACAGTGTCTACAGGCGTGAGTAGTATTTTGAATGATACTAATAATGCTAGTAGTGAGAGTGTTTGGGAGATCAATCACAACGCTCTGGTCACTGGCCATAGATATAAAGTGACTATATCCACTGCGGTCAAAAATATTCATGGTAATAGTTTAGACCAAAATTTTGAGTGGTATTTTATAGTTGGTTCAGAGGAGTGCGCAGTCACTGGGGCCACAGTATCGCAAGCTAATTTTCTAGCCCATGCGCGTAATCAGCGTATCGGCTACACAGTCGAGACTACCAGTAATACTATTTCTTGTGGTAACATCAGGGTCAATTGTCGCAATTGTTCTTATGCTTGGTCATCGAGTAATGTCTCAGTGGCTAGTATTTCAGGCTCCCTGACTAACAAAAACACAACAGCCTTGGTAGCCATGACAGCCAATACTGGAGATTTTGCTTATATTCAAAACCGAGTGACCAATGGCGCTAGTAGTTTTGATGCAACACCTGGTCGTCTCAATATCACACTCAATTTGCCAGCTTACACCGATCCCTACATAGAGAGCTATAGTCCTCAGCCACCAGGAGCGACTGCTCAGTGTCGCAATGTAGCGATTGAGCTAGTGTTTAGTGAAAAAATGAATCTGGATAGCATCAGGAATAATTTGAAACTATACAACAATGCCACTGGTGCAGAGATAGCAGGCACTTTTGCCTTTTCTAGTGTTGATGGCTTGGACGCTGATCGTCTCAACAACCAAACCAAGGCAGTTTTTTCACCGACAGATTTATTAGCAGTCAGTACGCAGTATAAGATTTCTTTGGGCAATGGCGTGCCACCAACTGGTATAGTCAGTGCCAATGGCATGCCTTTGGATTTGGCTACTAGCCCAGCAGAGTTACGAGCTAACAATTGGCTCTTTACTACTGGTGATGAGATTTGTAAGATTAGTTATTTGATCACTGATCCAGAAGCTGATTGGTTCACCTGCGGTGGTAATAACTGTGAAGGCGATCAATCCACTGATCCTGGCAATCAACACAAATATTCAGTGACCGCTTATAGTCGTCAGGCTACTACTCTTTCTAGTGCCGGTTTGAATTATTCTTGGCAAGCTAGTCCAGATGAAAGTAGTGTCATCTTGACTGACAAGACATCACCAGAGGTCACAGTCAAGGCTGGTGAAAATGGTAAGGCTCGTGTCTCAGTCCGTGTCTCTGGTACCATCTCAGGAGTCAATCTGGGCTCGGCTACAGCTAGTATCGCTGTCACTGTCTTCTTGTGTCAAAATCCTTGGCCAAGTCTCAGTGCTTTTCCTTGGGTAGAAACTCTCAAAGGTTTGAATTTTTCTACTTATTATTGTGCCAAATTTACAGACAATAGTCCTTCCTTGCCGTATTTGAGCTATCCGCCAGTTTTGAGTAGCAATACCAATAATCTTGGTGAATATTTATTTACAGTCAGAGTCAATAGTACTACAGCGCAAAATAATTCTTTGGGTAGCTTAGCCTATACAGCTTTGCCTAAGCAGTCAAACAAAGGTGTAAATATTTGGCAGAACTTTAGCCAATTCACTAGTGTACCAAGCGCCCTTGGTCAGACTGATGGAGAATTGACTTTGCCTGATTATGAAGCACCAAGTTTGAATACAGTCGGAGTCAACGGCGCGGTAGTGACAGTCAATTTTGCTTTGCCACGCGTGCGTACCAATATTGATCATTTTGAAGTACAGAGAAAATTAAATAGTGCCAGTACTTGGTCAACTATCCAGTCTTTGCCGGCAAACTCAAACGCTACTTCTTATGTTGATAATGTCGATACTAGTGGTACTTACAATTATCGGGTCATATCAGTAGGTAGCGATGGCAGCTCTCTGAACTCTGGTGATAGTACAGTAGAGGTTAATGTCTCCAGTGCCAGTGCAGTCAACTTTATCGCCTTTAGAGTCATGCCTAATGCAGAACACTTGAGCGTCAGTGAGTGGTACAAGTCGCAATTTCCAGGTGACACTCTTGGTAAGATGTTGACGGTCGATGGCTATGAGGCCATGCAAGTTGGCAATACTACCTATATTTCTGCAGCCAATTTGAACGGCGATACTCTTTATACCAATATTTATATTATTTCTTATAGCTTGGGAGCTCATGCGCAGACCAAGGCTATCTATGATCAGTTGGTGGCTAATTTTCAGTTAAATACTAACTCTAACTTCACTGTCCATAATGATGATAATTTATGTACTGATTCAGCAGGGGATGGTATTAGAGAGGCTTGCTCTACAGATTTTGACTGCCCAGCCAATGAAATTTGCTTATCAAAATCTTTGAAGCTCAGGCGTGATGTCAAGCGTTTGACTGATCTCTTGCCAGTGAAAAAATATTTGAGTCAGTATGGTCTAGCTCATCGAG
This sequence comes from uncultured Gammaproteobacteria bacterium, assembly GCA_964443785.1. Classification (GTDB taxonomy): domain Bacteria; phylum Patescibacteriota; class Patescibacteriia; order UBA1558; family GWA2-36-10; genus CALMZN01. The sequence continues at coordinate 368 of CAYUER010000003.1, read as the reverse complement.
CCTGTAGTCACAATAGTCAAATCAGCTGTACTCAAGATAGTCAGTGTGCTCCTGCTGGTACTTGCGTGAGCTATTATCCGCAGCTCAATGCCGGCACTTTTGTACCTGGTCAGACCAATAGCAAGTGGCCTTCTTGGCAGCAGACCTTGGCTAGTGATTTGCGACAGAGCTTGCCAGTGGATCCGATCAATAGATTTTCTACCTGCGCCGAGGAAGGAGCTGATCCAGAAACCTGTTGGAATGAAGTCACTAGAGTATTTTCTTGTTTGGATAACTCCAGTATTTATGGCTATATGTTGCAGGATACTGGCAAGAGCTATACTCTTTATAGCAATTTTGAATTTGATCCATTGAGACAATCTTATCCT
>CAYUER010000002.1:37391-57955 GCA_964443785.1 uncultured Gammaproteobacteria bacterium | reverse complement strand
TTGATTTGAATTTTTCCCCTAAAAATACTATGATGACTACATGGCAACAGTCACATTTGAAGATCTAAAAGAAGTATTAGCTGACAACTACCCTGGTGAAGATATCAATATCATCATCAAGGCTTTTCATTTTGCCTCAGAAGCGCACAAGGGCCAAAAAAGAAATACTGGCGAAGACTATATCTATCATGCTCTAGCTACTGCCTACAATCTGGCTAAGATGCGTATGGATATCCCTACTATTGCTGCTGGTCTCCTACACGATGTACCAGAAGATACTGACTTTACTTTTGAAGAAATAAAAAATAATTTTGGGTCAGAAATATATTATCTAGTAAAAGGTGTCACCAAGCTTGGCACCTTAAAATATCGTGGACTCGAACGCTATGCTGAAAATTTACGCAAAATGTTTTTGGCTATGTCCAAAGACTTGCGCGTCATCATCATCAAGCTGGCTGACCGCCTCCACAACATGGAGACACTAGAAGGAGTGAAGCCCGAAAAACGTTTGCGTATCGCCCAAGAGACTATGGAGATTTTTGCTCCCATTGCCAACCGCTTGGGCATGTTTCGTGTCAAAGTAGAGCTAGAAGATCTAGCCTTCCCCTATGTCTACCCCGAAGAATATGCCTGGGTATCAGAGCTGGTACAGGATCGCTTAAAATCGGAAAGTAAATATATTGAAAAAATTAAAAAAACTACACAAAAAGATTTAGCGCGACATAATGTGCCCTATGTACAAATCAAGGGGCGTATAAAAAGTTTGTACGGCATCTACCAAAAGATGATTCGTAAAAATAAAGATATCAATAAAGTCTATGATCTGATTGCTCTCCGCATCATTGTCAATGACATACCTGACTGTTATCTAGTCCTCGGCCTCATTCACAAGCGCTGGACCCCCTTGAAAGGCCGCGTCAAAGACTATATTGCCCAACCCAAGCCCAATGGCTACCAATCATTGCATACTTCAGTCTTTACTGAATTTGGCAAGGTAGCGGAATTTCAAATTCGCACCCGCGCCATGGACGACGAGGCTGAATACGGAGTCGCTGCTCATAGTCGCTACAAAGAAATTGGTATTTTGGGCAAAAGAAAAAAACCACCCAAGTGGCTACAAGATTTGATGGAAATCCAAAAAACCATTACTGATAATACTGAGTTTATCAAACATATCAAAAATGACTTATTTGCCAACCAGATATTTGTCTTTACACCCAAAGGTGATGTCATTGAGCTGCCTGAAAATTCTACACCCTTAGACTTTGCTTATCATATCCATACTGACATCGGCAACCAATGTATTGGCACCAAAATCAACGAACAAATGGCCGCTCTCGATACTCCCTTGAAATCTGGCGATGTCATCGAAATCATCATCAACAAAAGCCGTAAATATCCCAATGCTGATTGGCTCGAAATAGTCACTACTAATCTAGCTAAAAATAAAATACGCAGCCAGCTCAAAAGCAAGCAAAATATTTTATAAGCTAGCAAACAACCAGCCCAGCCCAGCCTCTCGCGAGAGGCTGGGCTGGGCTGGGCTGGTTTATATTTTATGATCGATAATAAATAGTGATACGAGCATGATCAAGTATATGAGTGACAATATACCAATCTTCACCCGCATCTATAGTACGCCACCTTTCTATATCTACTTTGATACCATCTATGACGGCATTACTAGGGATAGAAAAACCAAAGTTAGTCATCTTTAAATATTGGGTATCCCAGCCAGTATGAGCCAGCTTCAATACCACCCCAAAATCTGCATCATTGATATCAGCTGCTGTCCAAGTCTCGCCCCATAGGTCAGCTGCCCCGCCATAGCTAGTGTAGCCAGGATTAGCTGTCTGACCCCAGACACCCAGGCTAGCTTTATTAGTGCTCCCTATACTACCATCTGCTTTGACAATTTTTATTTCTGACTCGACTGTCTGATAATCCCAATCATCGCTATTATTAGTGGTGGCTACACCATCATTAATTTTACAATTATTAACAAAAGCCCAAACTGCTGTACCAGGCAAAGCATTGGCCGCTGTACCAGGAGAATTTGGTCCAGCAGTCGCTGCTACCAACTCTACTACTGGCTCTGCAACTGCTACATTGGAATATTCATAACAATGACCAACAGAAAAAGCATTGCCATTATTCTTTTGAAGATAATAACCGGTATCATTACCAGTAGCTTCTGGATCTACCGGCAAACTAGGTATATAAGAACTCAGTAGGCCGGCCAAATCAATTCTATCAATGTTTTGGTTCAAGCTCGTACAAGAACACTGTCCAGCCGTACTACCACCGGCAGTGACTAACATATAATTGCCATTGGCCAAGCTACTCAAAGAGCTGGGCACAGACAAAGAATCAGCAATCAAATTTTCTATACTCTTTTTCAAAGCTAAAGCATTTTGATCACGCACAGCATTTTGAGCGTCACCAATTCTTTTAGCTGGATTGACCGCCAAAAAAATAACTGCAGCTATGATAGCTATAGTTATGATCACTACAATCAATTCAATCAAAGTAAAACCTTTGATTCTTTTTTTCCCTTTCATGTGAAAAAAATCTTAACCTTGTAATTTATTTAATAAATTTTTTAATTCCTCATGGGAATAAAAATCAATCAAAATTTGGCCCCGCTCACCTCTTTTTTTGATGGCCACTTTAGCACCCAAATTTTTACTCAACTTATCTTCATAAGAAACCAAAATTGGATCTTGTTTTTGTTCATTTTTGTCTTTGAGTACAGTACGATGAGCCAATTCATCAAGCTGTCGAACAGTCAAATCCGAGTGTAGTATTTTTTTGAATATTTTGATTTGCTCTGTCTTGCCTGGGTAACTCAAAATAATCTTGGCATGAGAAAAAGTAATTTTGTCGGCAGCCAAGGCTTCTTTGATCACAATCGGCAAATTCAAAAGGCGAAGCATATTCGACACAGTAGAAGTACTCTTGCCCAACTGCTTGGCTATATCTTCTTGGGACAAACCAAATTCTTCCATCAAGCGCTTATAGCTAGCCGCCTCCTCTAGGCAATTTAGATCATGTCTTTGGATATTTTCAATGATAGAAAGCTCCAGCTTATCCCGATCAGATACTTCTTTGACGATCACTGGCACTTCCGTCAGATTCAAAAGCTGAGCCGCTTTCAATCGTCTTTCACCAGCTATTAATTGCCACGCATCTCCTGACTTGGTCACTACCAAAGGTTGGATGATGCCATGTTTTTTGATAGACTCAGCCAACTCATTGAGCTTGTCATGATCAAAATTGCTTCTTGGTTGCCAAGGATTAGCCACGACTTTGTCTATCGGTACAGTCAGGACTGCTTGGTTGCCACTGATTTCTTCGTTGTTAAAGGCTTGCGCTGAAAAATAATCACGCGCATTATTTGTTTTACCTTTGTTGGGAATCAATGAGCCTAAACCTTTACCTAAAGATGACATATTTTTACCATATTTAATATTTTTGTTTTTATTGTATTTTGTCTGACCAAATAATTTCTTGGGCCAAACGTTTATAAGCCTTGGAGCCAGCTGATTCTAAGTCATAATCCTTGATAGACATACCGTGCGATGGTGCTTCAGCCATGCGCACATTGCGTGGAATCACACTACGAAAAATTCTTTCTGGAAAAAATTTATAAAGCTCTTGGAAAACAGCGCTTGATAATTTATTACGACTATCATACATGGTCATGACTGCTCCCAAAATCTTGAGATCAGGCTGAAGGTGTTCTTTGATCAGAGTGATAGTATTGAGTAGTTGAGACAAACCCTCCAAAGCATAATACTCACACTGTACTGGTATCAAAACTTCACGAGCGGCTACTAGACCATTGATAGTCAATAAGCCTAAAGATGGTGGATTGTCGATCAAAATAAAATCATACAAATCTGCTACTTCTTTCAAGTTCTCGTGCAGCTTGTACTCACGATTGGCCTCCCCGACCAAATCGACTGCTGCCCCAGCCAAATCTGGTGTGCTGGGTGCAACATGAAAATTGGTCTGATGAGCCTTGATCACTTCGCCAATCCGCACATTGGGGTCAACCAAAACTTCATAAATACCCTTGCTCAGCTCCCTAGGATTGATGCCAAGGCCCGAAGAAGCATTGCCCTGTGGATCAATATCAACAATCAAAACTTTATAGCCAAACTCCTTTAGCCAAGCAGCTAAATTGACTGTGGTGGTAGTCTTGCCTACCCCACCTTTTTGATTGACTACTGAAATAATCCTAGCCATAAATGCTTTTCAAGCTACCTATATTATACTAGATTCTACCCAATCTCTCAAACTATCAATGCTTAGAACTACTGTAAAAAAAACGACCAACTAGCCAACCAATAGTAAAACCTGCTAATAGGCCACCAAAAAGATAAAACTCTGACCAATATTGCAAATAAAAATTGCAGTAAAGCATGGCTAGACCCAAACCAATCATTGCCCCCTTGATCTGATAAGATAGGGCAAATTGTGAAATTTTATAAAAATCACCAGGCTCAGCGGGCGTCATATTTTCCCTCCGCCTTTCTTGTTCTTTGTTGATGATATACAATGGTGGTTTGTAATTCATATTAATTTAACTTATCCTGCCAATCTTTTATATAATTTTTGTAAGCTTCCATGTTTGCACTACTGATAGACTCCTGCGATGGCAAATCCAAAGTAAGTGGATTAATCTTGACGCCATTTTGCACAATCTCAAAATGCAAGTGCGGACCAGTAGAAAGACCAGTAGAGCCAACTTTACCAATGACTTGTCCTTGTTTGACCATTTGCCCAACTTTGACCAAAATCTTGCTCTGATGAGCGTAGTTGCTACTATAAGTGCCATTGTGCCTGATGCTCACTAGATTGCCATAACCTTGTCTACTCCAGCCAGCATAAGTCACTCGACCATCACCCACTGCTTTGATCGGTGTACCTTGAGCTGCTGCATAATCAATGGCCCGATGACCAGTGCTAATATTAAAAGCGGAAATATAGCGCTTGCCAGTAGTAAAGCCTGAGCTAATATAACGAAAGTCTACCGGATTTTTCAAAAATATTTTTTCTAATGAATTGCCATCTGGATCATAATAGCCTTCCTTGTCTTCACCATTTTCATCCCAACCATCACTATAATAAAATCCCTCAACTACTTTGCCATCATTGACAAATCTAGCTGCCAAGACTGACCCTGGCATGACATACTGACCATTGCGATAACGCTCTTCGTAAATAAATTTATAAGTATCACCTTTTCTGATGCCCATACCAAAGTCAATGCTCCAAGCAAAAACATCAGCCAAAGCAATCACTGCTCTTTCATCAATACCTTGAGCCAAGGCTGACTCATAAAGAGAGCTATCAATAGAACCACCGACTGTTTTTAATTTTATTTCATAATCTATTTTTTTGCGCTCCGCCCTATACACCTCATCAATCCAATCAATCTGTAATTCTTCCTCCGAAGAAATGGCATAAATCATCTGTTGTAAAACTCCTGTCTGCTTATCAAAGAAAAAATTGATCTCTCGACCAGCGCGGACACTAGCCAAATCATAGATGCCTGCAGTAGCCCGAATCAAAGCTTGGGTGGTACTAGCTGGCAAGCTGATATTTTCTGTAATGACCGAAAATGTATCGCCCGGATTGATCATTATGGTCTCTTGCCTAAATTTTGATTCCACAACTGATGCTGAATTTTGCTCGGCTTGAAAACTATTTTTTGGCCAAAAATAAACAACGGCACTAGCCGCTAATACAATAAAAATAACAACAAGCCTTTTTTTAAACATATAGTATATTTTAATTAAAATATCCAATTTTAGCAAACCCTATGAAAAGGCTGAATTATTTTATATAATTAAGCTATGTCTCCCCAAAATCACCAAAGGCTGATTTTATACCCCCTGATAATAGGTTTGGCTTTTATGATTGGCAATAATTTTAGCTTGGTAAAAATAGAAGAACAAAGTCAACAAACTAATACTCCAACAACATCAAGCACCCTAGAAACTCCTGAAAAAAAACTCCACCAAAAAAAACCGGCCTATGTACGCGGTATTTATCTCACTGCCTCCTCTGCTGGTAATAATGACTACCGCCAAAAATTAATTAGTCATTTAAAAAAAGGCTATATCAATAGTGTGGTGATAGATATCAAAGATTATTCTGGCTATATACTTTATGATACCCAGCTATCAGCCGTCAAAGAAATAAATGGTCAAAAAAGCAAAATGGATGTTCGACAAGTAATTGATGATCTTCATGAGGCTGATATCTATGTTATTGCTAGGCAAACTGTATTTCAAGATCCTATTTTGGCTGAGTCCCGACCCGCCCTAGCTTTGCACGATAAAAATGGCAATATCTGGTATGACAACAAAAAATTGGCTTGGCTGGATCCTAACAATAAACAAGTGTGGGAATACAATCTGCAGATTGCCAAAGAAGCCGTATCCCTGGGCTTTGATGAAATTAATTTTGACTACATGCGTTATCCTAGCGATGGTCCGATGTCTACTCTCGACTACCAATTAGCCAATGATCAGACCAAATATGAAACTATGAAAAACTTCTACCAGTACCTCTCACAAAATTTATCTGGCCTGACTAATATTTCTATTGATATGTTTGGCCTAGTGATGGATAACACTGATGACAATTATGACCTAAACATCGGCCAACGCTTGATAGATGCTTTGGATTATTTTGATGAGATCGCTCCTATGATGTACGCCTCTCATTACCCCAAAAATTATCTAGGTTACAACAATTCAGCTGAGCACCCTGGAGCAGTGCTGACTCATGGACTATCTATAGCTAGCACTACCACCGAAAATCGTCGCGCCAAAATCAGACCTTGGCTACAAGCTTTTTCGATCGGTGCTATCTATGACCAAGCCAAAATAAAAGAACAGATACAAGCCGTAGAGTCAGCTAGTAGTACTTCTGGCTGGCTATTTTGGAATGCCCGCAATGTCTATGCAGATTATATGTTTGTAGAGTAGCTTAAGCTCCTAGCTCAATCCCCACCGGACAATGATCTGAACCAGTGACTTGATCAAGTATAAAAGCTTGGTCTATTTTTTTTATAATATTTTTAGAGACACAAAAATAATCAATCCGCCAACCAACATTTCTGGCTCTTGCAGCTGCTCGATAACTCCACCAAGAATATTGCACTTTCTGTGGATGTAATTCACGAAATGTATCTTTGAAACCACTGCTCAAAAATTTGTCCATCCAAGCCCTCTCTTGGGGACTAAAGCCTGCGCTACCGACATTCTCTTTGGGGCGTGCCAAATCAATCTCCTGATGAGCGACATTGAAATCACCACAAACTACAACTGGCTTTTTTGTTTCTAATTTTTTGAGGTAAACTAATAATTTATCATTCCACTCCATCTTCCAAGCCAAGCGTCTCAAATCATCCTGAGCATTGGGAAAGTAAATATTCACTAAATAATATCTCCCAATATCTAGAGCTAGCACTCTACCCTCTTTATCCCAAGATAAACTGGGCAATACTTCTGCTGACAAAGAATCTTTCACCAAAATAGCTGTGCCACTATAGCCAGGTTTTTCAGCTGGATGCCAAAACTCTTGATAGCCGATAAAATCGAACTGCTCTTTCTCACGCGCGCTATGTGATATTTTTATTTCCTGTAAACACAAAATGTCGGCTTTGGATTTTTGTAAAAAATCAACAAAACCTTTTTTAACAATAGCCCTAATGCCATTTACATTAAATGATATAATGCGCATCCGGTTAGAAATTCTCTTTACGCTTTTTTCTTCCATAAAATTAAGTATGCCCTATTATTTTACTACTGCCTATGCGCCCTGTTAAAATAAATTTCTAACTGGACGCATGATCTTTATTTTACTTTTTGCTGACGCACAGCCATACTCCTGCGTACTATAAAATTTGAAGGAGTGCGGTAGGCTGGACGACCCTTTCTATTGCCGACTTTATGATGTTGTTTCATATAATTTTATTATACCATATATATACAAGTACCCTGCAATATGACAAAAAATATTATATAATATATAATCAAATAGACACAATAATTAATATAATTATTTTATGTCTGAAATAATAAAAATTACCAACGAATCACCAAAACTCAGCAGCGAACAACAGAGGGCAATTGACGAAATTGGTTATATTCGTCAACAATGCAGTATCATGGGCGCAAATAGCGATGAATTTCCAGCTTTAAATGATTTGGAATTATCAGTTCGCAATGGAGAAATCAACCCCCAAGAAGCCATCGCCGAAGCTAATGCGATTTTTAATAGAAAAAGTACTTATCGCTAATTAATAGCTATGGGCAGTTTTTTAATTCAGCTAGTATTGACTTAATACTATTTATATTGTAAAATCATCTGTGTTTATTAGGCCGAAGTGGCGGAACTGGCAGACGCGCTGGACTCAAAATCCAGTGACCGCAAGGTCGTGGAGGTTCGACCCCTCTCTTCGGTACCATTATGCATATTTAGGGCCGTTAGCTCAGTTGGCTAGAGCGCTTCCATGGCATGGAAGAGGTCGCAGGTTCGACCCCTGTACGGTCCACCATCTTTACGCACTTACCAGCAGTGAAAAATATATATATTGTCAATATTCAAGCTGTCTTAAAACCCGCTTCAAAGTATTGACCTAAGCGGGGTGTAGCGCAGTTGGCTAGCGCGCACGCATGGGGTGCGTGAGGTCGGAGGTTCAAGTCCTCTCACCCCGACCAACCTTCAGGCTCACTACACTCACTTTGTTCATTTCGTTCAGATAGAATATAATTATTTACGACGCGGGGTAGAGCAGTTGGCAGCTCGCCAGGCCCATAACCTGGAGGCCGTCGGTTCGAGTCCGACCCCCGCTACCAAATTATTTTTTTGGCAGGGTAGCTCAGTTTGGTTAGAGCGTGGGACTCATAAGCCCGAGGTCGTGGGTTCGATCCCCACCCCTGCTACCATTCGACTCTTTTTGTAAAAATGAAAAAATATTTTACCTATGTAGCTCGCTGTGCAGACAAGACACTTTACACTGGCTATACTGACGATATCCAAAAAAGAGAGCTCATGCACAATAAAGGCCAAGGTGCAAAATATACTAAATCTAGAAGACCAATAAAAATAATTTATTGGGAAAAATTGAAAACAAAATCTTTGGCCATGAAAAGAGAGGCTGAAATAAAAAAATGGCCTAAGGTAAAAAAAGAAGAATTAACAAAAAAATAATTAATCGTATTCCGAGGTAGCTCAGCGGTAGAGCAGTTGGCTGTTAACCAATTGGTCGTGGGTTCAAGTCCCTCCCTCGGAGCCATTAAAAAAACATCAACTTCTGTTGGTGTTTTTTTAATTTTAATAAAATAATATAAACTATTTACTTTACTACTAATCTGCCCCGATCAAAACTCAACCACCAAATATTTCCCTTTTCCAAATCTGATAAAATGTCATCCTCTGGAATAAGACGTATAACATTGGCTGTAAAATTTTGATAATTATAATTCCTCAATTCAAAATATATTTCATTGACCGTAATAGAGGTCAGACCAGTAAAGACAAAACTACGATCAACGCTATCGACAAACCAACCTTTTTCATCTCTACGCCAAAAAGTGAGTGCATAATCATCATAATATGCCGGCAAACGCACATAAATCGGTAAAGATAAAATGTCTGGATAGGCACTGGGATAATATAATTCCAAAGCTTGCTGTAAATTATTCCTAAATACCTCTGCTCCCTGCAGATTATCTGGCAGAGCAACACTGAGCAATCTGGTGTGAGGTTGTAAATCCAAAAATTGATAGCTACTCACAATCTGCCTAGTCACGACAGCTGCCTTTGACCAAATAACATTTTTGTCATTGATAATAAACAAAGAACAGATAGCTACAAAAAAAATAATAAATATTTTTTTATGCAAGGTAATCTTGAGCTGAGCAAGCATAGCAAAAAACCACAATACAAAAAATACTGTCGGTAAATATAGATAACGCTCGCCAGCAAAAGTAGTGCGATGCAAACCAAGAGGTAAAACTGGCAAACAACTAATTAATAATGACAAAAAAATAATAAACCTTTCTCTTTTTTTACTTCGCCATAAATAATAAAAATACAGCAGTACAAAAAGCAAAACTAAAATGAACAACAGCCAAGGAAAACGATACCAAGCCTGATAGGCAATAGATCTAAAATAGGCAGCACTGGTCCAATCCAAAAACATAATCGCTAAATTACCAGTATATTCTACTAGCCTGAAAGACAAGCTAGTCTGTCCATAATAGCCAAAAATTTGGCCAGTGGCCTGCCAACGTAAAAATAAAAAAGATAACAACAAAACAAAAAATAAACTAATTTTGAGCCAAACAATTTTACGCTGCCAATAAAGATGCATTAATAACAAAATAAATGGCAAACTGATGGCTATTTCTTTGGTGAAAAGAGCTAAACAAAAAAATAAGAAAGAAAAGAAAAAATATATTTTTTTATTATTTATCAAAAATTTTAGATACAATACCAAAGTTGATAGGTAAAATAAAGTAGCCAAAAGATGGGGCCAAGCTGCTATCCATGATACAGCCTCTACCTGAACCGGCCAAATCAAAAAAAACAAACCACTCACACTAGCCCAATAAGCAGCCTTGGACTGGTACTTGCTAAAAATATGCTTAGCTAAGATATAAACTAAATAAGCATTGCTAGCATGGACTACTATGCTGAGCACATGATACCACTGATATTGCAAGCCAAAGATACTATAAAATATTTTCCACCAAACAAATAAAATCGGATTGTATGATCCGCCCATCCGCAAGCCTTCATAATTAGTAATAAAAATCGACCAATCCCATGGCCGATTTTTAGCTAAACTCAACCAGTGAAAATCATCACTGGCAAAAAAATTGTTGATAACTCTAAAATATATCAAAGTGGCTACTAGCAAATAGCAAAGCCAAATAAAAATTTGATTTTGATATAATTTTAAAAGTGTATTCTTCATCTAAAATACTAAAGAGGTAAAGAAAATAGTAATCAATAGCTGTAGAGCCATGCCAATAGGCATAGTAAAATCATAGCCAATCAGATTGTGCACATAGACATGAAATCTATTGTACCAACCCATGAATTTTAAATTCAAATAATCTGAAGCCATCCAAATCCAATCGGGCATCCAAGATCCGACCAGGGCAGCGATCAAAACATAATTATTAAAATTGATCTGGGAAGTAAAAAATGAGTAAACCAAAATTACTGAAAAAACAACATCAATGGCGGCAATTTTCATCTCTAGGGCTTTTTGTTCGCGCTCTGTTTTTTTCAAATTATCAAATTCACTATCACCGTGCGGTATAAAATCCAAGAAAAAATGCATAACAAAAGCTATAATAAACGCCCAAAAAGGACTGACTAATTTGGTTGTTAGCCACAAACCCACCGAAGTGTGAGCAGTCATGAACATATATGTAAAAAAAATTAATTATTAATAATCTCTTAATTTGCGCATGTCTTCATGCTTTTTGATGCGCTCCAGAGCCTTGGCCTCTATCTGTCTGATACGCTCTCTAGTGACACCAAACTCTTGACCCACCTCTTCCAAGGTGTGCGCTACACCATCAGTCAAACCAAAACGCATCTCCAAAATCTTTTGCTCACGAGGAGTCAAATCTTGGATCACCCGACGAACATGATCACTCAAAAGCTTCATAGCAGCTACTCGGTCTGGGCTGATATTTTTTTCATCTTCAATAAAATCACCCAAAGTACTATCATCGTCATCATCACCGACTGAGGCCTCCAAAGAAACAGTCTCTTGAGAAATTTTGATAATCTGTCTGATCTTATCAATATCCTCGCCCATCTCAATAGCAATCTCCTCAGGTAATGGATCACGACCAAGCTCCTGAACCAAGCGACGCTCAATTTGATTGAAGCGATTGATAGTCTCGACCATATGTACAGGAATACGGATAGTGCGAGACTGGTCAGCTAGAGCGCGAGTGATGGCCTGCCTGATCCACCAAGTAGCATAAGTAGAAAATTTGTAACCTTTGCGGTAATCAAATTTTTCCACCGCTCTAAACAAACCAATATTACCTTCTTGAATCAAATCTAATAAGGTCAATGAACGACCAGTGAATTTCTTGGCAATACTGACTACTAAACGCAAATTTGATTCAATTAATTTTTTCTTGGCTTCGAGATCTCCTTTTTCTTTGCGCTTGGCTAGCATCATCTCCTCCTCTTGTACTAGCAAGGGCACTTTGCCAATTTCACGCAAATACATCTGGATAGAATCAGCGGCAATATCCGTCAAATCGCCACGCTTTTCATCGGTGGCAATACCCGACTTGGAAACAATATCGTCACCTTTGATACCAGAGTCCAAGATATTGCCCTCAGTGGCAATAACCTGAATTGCCAAATCTTCTAATTTGTCCAAAAAAACTTCGTACTTAGAAACATAATCTTCTATGTCGGTAAAGGTACGCAAAATCTCCTCTTGAGTGACAAAGCCTCGAGAGTGAGTTTTTTTCAACAAAGCCTCAATCACCTCATCGGCTAACTCTGCCTTGGGGCTTTTGACCTTGACTTTGATTTTACTTTTTTTAGGGGCTATTTTTTTGACAGGCTTAGCCTTTTTTGGCCTGAGATTTTTTTTCGCCAAAATTTTCTTTGGCGCTTTTTGTGCCTTTTGCGGCTTGTGACTGCTGCGTTTGACAGCAGGTTTAGATTTTTTATTCAATTTTTTTTGGCTTTTGGCCTTTTTTACAGTCGTCATTAGCGCTGTATTTTAGTTATTTGATTATTTAATAAATTAATTTGATGGGTAATTTGATCCTGCGTCTGACTATCGCCCTTAAGCTCGGCTTGACGTAATTGCTCTATCAAAACTTGAACTTGATCTTGATAGTGAGCTAATTTTAATCTCTCCAAAGAAACGCTAAAATTTTTATCCAACTCTGGCGCACTCAGATCTTTCATGTGATCCTCGGCTGACATCAGTAGGCGGATATAGTGTTGTTTAGAGTCAATATCTAGCTCTGGCCAGTCAACAAAATTATCTAAATTACGATGCTTAGTATAATAGATTATAACCTTTTTGTAAAGATCTAGCAAACCAGCATCAATCATCTCTGGCTCCAGCTCGCTAGCCAAACGATCTAAATAATTATTACGAAAAAATACAATACTCAACAACTCTTCGCTCAAAAAATTGACACCAGATCTTTTGCTAGGCTCTATCTTTTTTTCTGATTTATTGCTTTCAATAGCCTGCATAGTTTGCTGCAAATCAGTCCTCAATAGCTCAAGAGGCAAATGCAATTTATCAGCCAACAACTGCAAATAGTGTGCTTGCTCCACTGTACTCTTTAAATATTTGATAATTGGCAATAATTTTTGGACAGCTATTTTTTTGTGATCAGCCCTATTGAGATCAACGCCAGCTAAAATACGCTGAAAATAATAATCCATCACAGGCTGTGAATCACGCACTAATTTTAGCCATAAATTTTTATCACTCTTTACTATGTCGGCTGGATCTTGATCTTTGGGCAAAACCAAAATTTTCATATTCATCTCCTGCCCCCAAGCCAAAGTGATACTACGCAAAGCCGCATTCGAGCCAGCATTATCACCGTCAAAAGCCAAAATAACATTGTTGGTGTAGCGTTTGATTAGCTTCAAGTGATCGATAGTGAGCGCTGTACCAGAAACAGCCACAGTATTGATGGTGCCTGCTTGTTGACTCAAGATAGCATCGAGATTGCCCTCGACAATAATCAAATAATCTTTTTGCTTGATGCTTGCTTTGGCCAGATGCCAACCATACAAAATACGACTCTTATCATAAATACTGGTTTGCGGGCTATTGATGTACTTACCGCCAAAGTCTTCGTCCTGATAGACAATGCCTTGCAAAGTGCGAGAGGTAAACGCTACTACTCGCCCCGCCGTATCAAAAATAGGAAACATCAAGCGCTTACGAAAACGATCAACATAACCCGAGCCATCTTTTTTCTTGACTGAAATGCCGGCTTGGAAAATATCGGCTTCTGAAAATTTCTTGGCTTTCAAATATTGGATAGCCTCATCCCAAGACTCCGAAGTCAAACCCAAGCCCCATTTTTTGATACTATCAATAGTCACCCCGCGTGACAAAAGATAATCCAAAACTTTGGTACTAGTTTCATTTTTGGCAAATAAATTTTCTTGATATTTATCAGCTATCAAATGATTGATCTCATACAATAAATTAAAATTTTCTTTGGGTAAAGCCTGGTAGCCAGTCAATGGCACATTGGCTTTTTCGGCCAAAACTTTGATAGCCTCAGAAAAACTCAGACCCTCGTATTCTTGGACAAAAGCAAAAATATCACCACCTTTACCGCAGCCAAAGCAGTGCCAAATTTGCTTTTCACGAGAAACCATAAAGCTGGGTGTTTTTTCATTATGAAAAGGGCACCTCGCCTTGAGATTAGAGCCAAGGGAATTCAGAGTAATATATGAAGATATAAAATCTACAATATCCAATTTGGCTTTTATTTCTTCGATTGGACTCTGCTGCATATAAGCTTATCTTAGGGGAAATCGGCTTTTTAGTCAAAAATAACTGCTAGCTATGATAATGGCTTAAAATCCAGCTTACTTTTGATTTTCTAAGCCTAATAAATATATTTTTCTCTTTAATCCTCCAGCATAGCCGACCAAATCCCCCCTACTACCCACCACCCGATGACAGGGGATGATGATGGCTAGAGGATTTTTGTTGACTGCCCCACCTACAGCTCGAGCGGCTTTTGCCTGACCAACTGCTGCGGCTAAATCTTGATAAGAAATCACACTGCCATAAGGTACGCTGAGTAATTTGTTCCAAACTTTATTTTGCCAAGCTGTACCTGTATAAAATATTGGTACAGAAAATTTTTCTCTTTTACCCAAAAAATATTCTTTTAATTCTTTGATAGCTTGCTGAGAAATTTTATTGGCTACATCATTTTTTTGCTTATGGGCAAAATCTACCCCTATAACAAATTGGTCCGTAGCCGTGACGGCTAACAGACCAATTGGAGTTTTGAGATAGTTAATAAAATGTTGAGGCATTATTTCACTGGCACTTCCAAAGGACTATAGACTGTCATCGTGACGCAGTCATAGCCAACCTTGTGTTTCCACTCTCCGCGATAAGGCTCCTGGCTACTGTCAGTCAAAAAATCGGTACACAAATCATACTTAGTATCGGAGACTACTTTGTATTCAATATTTTTTTTAGTATTTGGATTGACCAAATTATCACCTAATAAAGCATTGTCATCTACAGCCAAAAGCATATCCAAATTTGTCGGTAATTTTTTATTGGCCAGATAATAATTATTGACTGCCCCATTAATGTTGTAAAAATTATTGACTAACTGCTGGTCAATCTTTCTATTTCTGGCTAATTTTGGAGATTCTATAATAGTAAAAGCAAAAACCAAAGAAGCTAAGATAAGCACTAATGAACCAAAAAGATATACTTTGATAGTTCTGTCAGCGCCTTTGGTCACATCTTCTCTTTTGATATCATAAAAATAAAAAGAAAAGATAATAGCTGCAATCGAAATCACTGTCATGGTTTTCAAAACAAACTTCGTAGTAATCTCTCCGTCCAATAAACTATTGATAGTAGCAATCAAATAACCAAGTACCACAACCGCTGCTACCAACAATATAAAATAAGTGAGCCATTTACGGACACCAACCTCTTTGTCGAGTTCTCCGGATTTCAAATTTTTGAAAATCAAGCTCTGCATCCAAAAATACAAAGGAGTAGCCACAATCAAAGCAGAAATAGCAAACTTTAGCAATTCCATCGATACGCGAAATTGATAATTTTGTTCCGCAATATCTGGTATATATTTATTGATCAGCTGAAAAATACTAGCACCAACTGAAAAAGCTACAAAGACCAAAGCTACTAGAGACAAGAGGTACCAAAAGGCAAATTTTGGTGAATTATTTTTTGTCATAATATTGTATTAATAATTAATCAAGTAATAAATTTGATAAATGGAAAAAATTTTAACGACTAATCTTTTACTTCTTGTAAATACTGACCATAGATCCAACCAATCTTGTTGTCTGGCCAAATGATACGATACCAAAAAAATTGATCATTATTTGGTTTCACTTTTACTTCACTGACCTCTAATTTATCACCATCATGCACAGTATTGATAAGCCTTGCTGTTTTTGATGGCTCAACCCGTACATTCAAAGATCCAGCTGGAGTACCTTTGACCAAAACATAATAATGCTTGGCTGGGCTCGCTATTTCATCGGCGCTAAAAGCCATTGTCGATGATGCTTGTATATTATCATTCATGAGGTTAGTAGTGGAAGTACCCGAATTTTGAGAGCCGTCTAATTGCAAATTTTGATTAGCTTGAGCATCCAAGGAAAAATTGTCGGTATTTTTTGGTGTGAGCTGATAAGTACTAAATAACCAGTAGGCTACCGCAATGACTACCAGGGTCAACAATACTGCCAATAAACCACCGAGGTGGTGTCTAGCCTTTGAAATAGCGTTAGCCAATGCTATTTTTATTTTGCTAGGTTTTTTGTTAGTTTTTTTGACTATGTTGGATTGAATATTTAAATGTTTTTTAATAGTTTTGTGCTGACGTAAAATATGGACCAAAATCACCAACAACAGGACAAAATTGATTAATAAAATAATAGTAATTTCACCAGACATATTGGCACCCAAAGTACTGATGTATGCCCATATACTAGTTGCTGGTTCTTTGTGTTCGATTAAATTCTGTAAACCATATAAATCTTGTTGAGCAATCCTGAGCTTGGCCAAATTATCTTGATAAATAGCTATTAGCTTCTCTGCTGAATTTATATTTTCTCTTTGCAGCTTGATAATTTGATCGATCTTCAAATCCAAATCATTTTTCAAAATCAAAGCTTGAGGGAAATATTGACCTTTTTCTAGTTGAGCATAATATTCAGCTGCCTGCTTTTTGATATCGCTCAACTCTCGATCGGTAATATACCAAACATTTTGCATGCGAATAGTTTTTTTGATAGTGGCTTTGGCCTCGATATCAAATTCGGCACTAGCCAGCAGAGCTCCTTTGGCTTCATCGTAAACGATGACAAAACCACCATTATCCAAAATATTTTCCAGCTTCAATTCTTTGGGCAAATATTCTCGATATGAATACTTCTGTCTGACTTTGGCTGGATTATAAATACTGATATTCAAATCAAAAGAATTTATCACATAGCTCGAGCTCATTTTTGGACTATCGACTACTTCGGTGCTAGTATCTGGCTTATTGGGCTCAGTAGTATCAGTTGGTGGCTTTGTTTCATCTGGAGTGGTAGTAGTTTTTTCCACCAAAGTAAAAGAAGCTTGACCCATGCCAGTCAAAATATCTGTGCCAATACCATCATTTGCTCGGACTGCCCCAGAGGAAAAATAAATAGAAGCTGAGCCAGCTTTTTTGGCCCTAAAAGTAATAGATAGCAAAGTGCCAGCTGATCCATTATAACCAGGAGTGGGTACTCCACCGTTAAAACTAACGGTGCCAGCACTATTAGAAAAAGAGGGCTCTTCTACCCACAAAGAAAACACTGAACCCTTACTAATAGAGGCAACATCTAGCATCTCTGTAGGAAAACTGATGCTTGCTTCTGCGTTGTTAATAGCCTCGCCAGCTGTATTGACCATCACTGAAACTTTCAGTATATCCCCTACATTTACACTCTTGCTGGCTGGATAAAAATACATCGAAGCAGCTTGAGCATTGGAGGCCAAGCAAAAAAAGAAAAAGAAAAATAAGATAAAAAATAATCTTTTATTTTGGTAATTTTGTTTTACGCTTTGCAACATTTTTACGTTTTGGTGTATTTTTATTTTTAATTTTTATCAAGACAAAAGCTAAGGCCAAGATTAAAATCATAGACAAGGATAACACTAGCCACAAAAGTGTATTGTCTTGCTTGGTGGTAATAATTGTTGGCTGATGCTTC
Organism: uncultured Gammaproteobacteria bacterium; assembly: GCA_964443785.1. GTDB lineage: Bacteria > Patescibacteriota > Patescibacteriia > UBA1558 > GWA2-36-10 > CALMZN01. The sequence goes on along the minus strand of CAYUER010000002.1, from coordinate 39,925 downwards.
ATGACGCTGGCATTTCCTGCCTTATCAACAGCCAATACTACTATTTCACTTTTCAAAGACTGATCTTGCAATACATAGGGACTTTCTGATCGAATAAAGCCGCGATCACCTTCTTTTATTTCAAAATGATCCAAACCAGATTGTTCATCACGAGCAGTGATGGTCAAGAAATATTTACCATTGAAAACTGCCGGATCTCTACCAATGACCAAAGATAAATCTACTGGACCAATTTTGTCAGACTCTATTTGTTGCTGCCAAGCATCAGTACTGGTGGGAGCGCTACCACTCTGAATAGCCATCTCACCTTTATTTATTATAGGACGAGAGATTGTACCCAAGCCATCATTTAAATACAAGGTGGTATTTGGTGATAGAGAAAAGGTGGTGACGCCACTTTGTTTAGCTTTAAAAATGACTTTAAAAATCAAACCATCTTGCTTGATACCATTGGGTGTACCACCAGCAAAAATTATTTTGCCACTTGAATTAGAAAAAACTGGAGTCCTAGCCCAAATGCTAAAAATCGAACCGCCAGTACTAACTTCTTCGACTGCCACCATGTTAGGATCAAATTTTAATTCGCCGTCTATAGCATTAATTTCTTCGCGACCAGCTACCAAACGAAGTTCGGTGACAAAAATATCTTCGGCAAAAACCTTTTTATCTGGTAAAACAAAACCAAGGGAGGAAGCAAAACTAAACAAAGGAAAAATGGCCATTAAAAATGATAAAATAATTTTTGAAAATTTTCCTATTTTTTTACTCATCTTACTTTTATTTTCTAATTATAGGCGTACCCTTGCTACCCCACTGATATAGCAAAATAGAGAAATCAACTGAGTCAACTTTATCATCGTCATTCATATCGACGCAAGCATTGAGGTATGGCGGTCTAGTCTTCCAGAAATATAACAATATAGAAAAGTCTACTGAATTGACTTTGCTGTCGTGATTCAAGTCTGCGCCAGAGCATAAACCTGGCACTATTGGTGTAGTAGTAGCTGGTGGGGTCACTGGTGCTGGCGGTGTAGTACCACTACCACCTCCGCCTCCTCCACCTGGCGGTGGTGGAGTCACATCACTAGCTATAGCATTGAAAGATCTAGCAGCGCCTGAGGACTCTGTGCCAAAATATACTACTAATTTGAAATAATAGGAACCGACACTAGCTACATCAGCCGTTAAAGTAGTATTCCAATTTTCATTGGCTTGTATAAATTTTGCAGCTGAAGCATAAAATACATCATTACCACCACCGCAAACATCGCTAGCCGATGATACAACGCACCATTCATACAAATATTCATAGCCACCTGTACCTTCATTACTAATAGTCACATTGGCTGCAATACTAGGAATAGTATTATCACTAATGCTATTGATAATTACTTGAGCAGGAGCACCGCGTACTTCCCAATAATCACTCAAGGTCACTATCTGACCAGAGGTAACCTCAGTAGTCACAATAGTTTCCCAGACACCTTGAGCAGCCAATGTCGGCACACTATAAACATACTCGTATATACCAGTTCCTATATCCGTCATGGAAATATTAGAAACTATTGTATTACGATTCACATCATAAATAGTCACCTGTGGCGCCGCAAAACTGTCTGCTCCTTGTCCAGCATTGGAGGTATATATTTTTACTCTATAGCTATTACCAGCCAAAATTTGTTGAGTGTCCGTCATATTGACGGTCCACGAGCCATTAGCACCAGAGTGCACTACTGAGCCAATATAAGCCCAAACATCGGCCGCTGTAATATCATTTCCGTAATATGTCAATGTCCTAGTAGCATTTGACCAGACACCCGCGGCAATTGTAGATGTAGAATAATCGGTCAGTGATCTAGTTGGAGCAAAGGCATCACTCCAGACATCTGCAGCCACTGATCCTAGAGAGGTAATTGTTCTCGTGCCATTTGACCAGATATCTGAAACTAAAGTACCAAAACTAGTAAGAGTTCTGGCTGGTGAATCCCAAACAGCCGTAGCTAAAGTTGAGGTGGAGACAGAGGCTACTTGCTTACCTACTGAACCTGAAGTAGTTAAGGTAGAGGTCAAGACATTCCAAACATCAGCAGCTGTAATATCATTGCCATAGTTGGTAAGGGTTCTACCTGCATTAGCCCAGACTCCAGCAGCAATGGTTGAAGTTGAGTAATCTGTAAGAGTTCTGGTACTTGCAGCCCAGACATCAGCAGCCGTTAAATTAGAAGAACCAGCATCAGATACCTTGGCATCAAGATTATCTACTATCTGTTTACCTACTGTTCCATTTAATCCAACCAGAGTAGATGTAGCTACTGACCAGACTTGAGTTGGGTTTGAAAGGGTTACATCTTTCGTTCCGTAAGCCCAGACGTCAGCTGCAGATATATCATTTAAGTTATTGATTAAGGTAGCGTTGTTTAAGACCTCTGTGACAATGGTTGAGGTTGCCATGTTGACGTAAGTCTCTGTAGCGAGTGAGCCCCCTGCTCCTAGTGACTTGGTAGTTAAAGATCTAGTTGGAGCAAAGGCATCGT
>CAYUER010000002.1:0-37291 GCA_964443785.1 uncultured Gammaproteobacteria bacterium | reverse complement strand
GTTGGAGCAAAGGCATCGTTCCAGACATCAGCAGCAAGACTACCAAAAGAGGTCAGTGTACGACTCGCGTTATTCCAAATATCAGATACCAATGTACCAAATGAAGTCAGCGTGCGTCCGCTATATGACCAAACATCAGCTGCGGTCAAAGAACCACCACTTACTATAGAAGACACAGCTGCATCTAAAGTATCGACTAAATGCTTGCCTACTGAACCAACTGTATTAAAAGTAGATGTTGGTACATTCCACACTGCTGAAGCAACATCCTGTACAACAGTGCTAGTAGTCAAGACAAAAGTTTTATCACCTTTGACCAAATCTACACCAACCGTTCCACACTTTATACTAGCTGGCCAAGTACCTGGGGTACTGGAACCGTTGTAATTATAATAATGCCAACCAGTAGTAGATGTAGACATCAGAGCGTTGCTCACTATTGGCACTAATTCATCATTGCCATCCAAATATGGAGCCCAAATATCCACAAAGCAATCAGTAGTAGTGGCAACATAGTCATCGTCATAGATAAACTCCCCAATAGGCACGACTGTGTCGACTGGGTATTCTTGCTCTATGGCTGATGCCTTATTTGTAAAAAGAAAAAAAGATAAGCCAAAAATAAAAACTATTCTTAGTGTCTGCTCGAAAAAAATTTTATTTTTGCTACCTATCTTCATTATAAAATTATTCCATCATGATAAAAATCTCATCGCCCCCACCAGTCACCTCTGGCGTCTCCAGCACAAACAAATTACCATCTGTTTCTGCCAAAATATCCAATGGGGCATTCAAAAGACCCAAGGGGATTTCTACAATAAAATCCTGCCCCTCGCCTTCTTGAAAATTTATATCATCCAAAGCCATAATAATTATGCTCTACTTTTTCTAATAATTTTTTTACTATTTTTATTTAACTTAGCTAATAATTTGCTAGTATTTTTCTTGGCCTTAGACAAAGGTTCTTCCACTGCTGGCTTGATTGGATTTTCTTCTACTGGTATCTTGATCGGCTCTTCTGGTGGCACAACTACAGGCTCAGTGCTAGTCGGAGTATCTAGCGGCGGTTCTGTTGGTGGTACTATTTCTGGTAAAACCTCTCCTTCCGTTGGCGGTGGATCATTTTGCACTGGTGGCTCTTCTGCTGGAGGAGTGTTTTCAGGTATCTGTTCTACCACGGGTTCTTGATTGACTTGATCAATCACTACATTGATACGATGTTTATCCAGCCAATCAGCCACAGCATCAAGTCCAGCCTGCCAAGAGCTATAAGTGCGAGTAGCGGTGCCAGTATTACCGACATTGCCGGGATTCAAAGTTTTGACAGCTACACCCAAAGTACCAAAGCGAGATTCTAGCTCGGCAATAGCCATCAACAAACGGCAATCTATGTTGTACTCTTGAGAAGCATTGAAAAACATCTCGCCTGTCAAAGGACTAGCAGAAACTACTTGGGTAATATAATTATCAATATCACTGACACTATTCATTGATCCCATTGAGCTCAAAATAATAGAAATTTTTTGTACATGCAAAGGATCAGCGGCATAAGTCGACAAATCATAATCAGCTAAACATTTTGATCCTGCTGAGCTTAAAATAGCATTTTGCGTTGGATCAATAGTTGATAAACCCTTACGACGCTTACGATTTTCTTCATATTTATAATCTGCTACTGCCTTGTGATTGGAGCTAGGATCTACTTTGATCAATTCTGCACCTAGTTCTTCTGAAGTATTAAAACGATATACAATACTACCATATTTCACAAACTGAGCCTGATACGCACAAACTGCAAAATCTGGCTGACTAATAGTGCCACATTCGATCAATTGTTCTTCATCATAATCACCGGTCGGTGAGTAAACAATCAAATCTTCATTTTGAGGAATTTTTTGCCCTTTTTCTATGTGTACCATATTATTATCATTAAGATTGTGTTAATAAGGCTCTGACCCTAATATTGTCACCCAAAGATGTGGGTGTATAACGGATATAGGTCGTATCATTAGCCTTGTCAGTAGTATTGTAAGCTGACCAATTAGTACCGCCATCAGTCGATTTTTCAAAAGTACCATTGGCCTGAGCAACCGTGGTGTCGGTCAATAATAAGCCCCCAGTCACTGCATCATAAAGCCTAATAGTCAAAGATGGCACAGTACCGCCAAAGGCCGTCGAAAACCTCCAAGCAAAACGCTTGCTCGCCAAGCTAGACTGGCCAGCCGAAGGCTGGTAGTGACTGTCAGTAGTATTATCTTCATAAACACAACAAATATTGTACAATCTATCTGGCAAACAGTGTGTGCCGGCCACCCTAAATTCAATAGCAAACTGCACATTGTCGCCAGCTACAGCGCTAGACAAATCACCAGTTTGATCAACTAATGTCCAAGATCCAGAATCATCAGTTATGCCTGACGTTCTATAATAAACCCTGTATGGCTCGGTTGGGATAGTTAGATTACCATCACCCAAATATTTAGCATCATTAGAATAAACTCTCACCAATTTAACTGCGCCCGAAGTACTCAAGGCTGGTGTAATCAATCTTTGGTTGACATTACCGCCGGTCACTATTCCGGCAGCATAGGCCCAATCAGCACTCAAAGGCACGGCGTAGACCAAATTAGTAGTAGAGGCTGTACCAGTCCTAGCAAAATAAGCTAAACCGCCCTCAGACCAAATACTCAAGGCTGCGCCCTGCTGACTCAAGTGAGGCACCGAGTTGGAATCAGCACTGCCTTGATCTTGCTGTCTAGTGTCAGCCAAAAATATATGATCAAACTGCGAACCATCAGTCTTGTACTGAGTGATGTAGGCCCTATTGTGCGCTGGCACAGTACCAGCACCAGTAGTGGTAATAATCAACCTATCGATCTGATCAGCCACTTCCATTTGTGTCATGATGGAAGATGCTGTAAAAGTACTTGTTCCACCAGTAGGAACTTCAGTCATATAATCAGTAATCCACGTAGTCGAGCCACTAGTAATGCCAGAAACCGCTGCTCTACCAACACGAGTAGTAGTCACAAAATACAAACTTTTTACTCCGCTAGCTGGACCATGATTGAGTGTACCGATTCTACCATTATTGGTTTGTGATAAAGTGCCGGTAAAAGCTTGAGCGCCTGTTTTGAGCACAAAGGCAGCTGTATTGACCTTACCAGAAGATGGCGCTCCAAAGGCAGCTCGAACATTATACTTAAAACAAAAAGTTAAAGTTAAATCTATACAGTAGGCATATTGCTGAGTCCATGAGTCCCTAGAATCAATAGCTACACCCGATACGTTGGTCATGGTAGTGGTAGCTGCATCACTCAGCCAATACACAGCTTTTACCTTATCAGTGGTGGCAGCCGCAGCAATAGTTATACCACCAACTGTAAAATCATTAAAAGAAACACAGCCTGTTAAAAATAATCCGCCATTAGTTGCTGTAGCATTGGTTTGGGCGTGCAAAATCCTCAAATCCTCAATCACATAGGCTGTACCAGCACCCAAAGTCAAACTGGGTGCTGTACCACCAGTACCAGAGGCTGTCACATTGCTCTGCACAGTAATAGAGGTGTCAGAACCGACAGCGTTGACATAATACCAAGTAGAAATTTGGGTTGGGTCAGTCGAGCCAAAACCAATTCTGGCGCCAAGAAAAATCCTATCCGCTGACCAAGTAGTACCCGAACCAGTAATAGTAGCACTAGCCGAAGCCGAAACGGTCCCTGTAGTATAGGTATCATACAAAACTCTCATACCTCTGGTGGTCACGTTACCAGTGGTGGGGAAAGTATTAGTAATAAATCCTTGCCAGGCAAAAAGTGAGGTGTTTCTATTATAAGTGAAAAGAGTGGTACGACGAGTAGCAGCAGCTGCCGCATTATCTGCCAAAAATACCCAATCTATTTGCACATCCTTATTAATCACAAAAGAAGTGCCACCGCTAATCGTGCCGGCTGTATTTTCTAGTGTAATTGATGTACCAGACGCAATTGCTGAAATAGTATACCAAGTGGTAACTGAATCTGGATCAGTGGTGCCAAAACCAATTCTCGCACCAATGGGCACGCCGTCAGCCAACCAACTAGTACCAGAACCAGTGACCGCTGTACCAGACACTGACACTGTGCCAGTGCTATACGTACCTGATTTATTGCACCACCTGACAACATGAGGGAAAATACCTGGCACAGCAGTAGATGTTTCGTTTGGCCTTGCTATACCTATTTTTACAGGCCCAGCAAACTTATCAGTTGGATTGGAGCCGGTGTATTGCTCGATCAAATCACCTAAATTGGTTTTAGTTGATGAATAGGATGTATATGGTGTGGTAATCCCAGTAAACAAATGTTCTATAACTCTTTTTGCCATATATTTAAATTAATTTTATACTTCGTCATAAATAATAACCGTCTGGACTGAGCCTGTTCCATTGATGGCGCAATACAAGACTTCGTCCACTCCCCCTTCGACATAGTTGGGGTGACTATTGGAGCCATAAAGACCGCCTGTGTGCGGTGCTAAATATTTTTCAAAATCAGTACCGCCAGCAGTAAAACGATAGCCAATATCTGTCATATTGGCCGTCAAACTAAAACGCAATGAATACAAGCGAATTTTTTTGCCAGAGGCAGGTGTATGGACAGTACCAGAAGCGCTCAAGGAAATAGTTTTTTTATAAATTATCTTACCCGATGGTAGGCTAGCCAAAGTTTCCTCAGTAGCGGGGTTGATCCGGACATCAGAAGAATTTTTCAAGCCCACGACACTGGATCCAGGCGTAGCGCCCATGACCAAAGCTTCGGCTTTTTTGGGCAACATCGAAGCACCGACTGCGCCCGCCCCAATCACACCCAAAGTCTTGAGAAACAAGCGACGCTTTTCGTCACTTACCTTTTTTTGATCACCAAAAACCAAAGACTGCTCGTCTTGCTTTGGTGCAACATCTTTTGTGGCCAGGTCATCACTACTGACCAAGCGAAAAGAATATTTAAAAGGTAAAATTGCCATTTTTGAAAAAAATTTTTATTTTTATGTTGTGACGCTAGCTAGTCGCTACCAAAAAATACCGTAATTCCTGCTTCACTTTTTGGGACTATTGACCTTTGGCAAAAACCACAACAAAAACTGAATAATGACCGGGATAAACAAAATATCAATCACTGCCTCTGTGAAATTTTTCACATTGAAAAAAGCGCCGATAAAAACAATCAAAGAAAGCACGGTAGAGTACAACAAAAGTAGCAACATTTTCTTCGTAGCAAACAAAGCCTTGGGCTGATCAGCTGGAGCTATCTTTCCTTTTTTCACCTTAAAAAAGACCATCCATAACATGATAGCTACTGGTATAAATAAAATACTCAGGAGAATAGTCCCACTAGTAGCGAAAGGGTACAAAGACCCAATGATCATGGCCGTGATAATAATCGGCGCATAATAAAGTAAAATTGTTCTTTTCATAAATTTTTATAAATTAAAAAACCTGACACTTTAATGTGCCACGAATGATATAAACTTTAAAAATTGATTACGGTAAATAAAATTATTTACCTTTATTTTGGGTATTACCATGGATATTGACAAGCTCTTCACCTAAACTATCCTTAAATCCTCGCCTAATATTTCTGATAGCCTCTGCTATAACTTTGGCAAATTCTGGTAATTTTTTTGACCCAAAGAGTAATACTAAAATTACTCCAATAATGATTAGTTCCTTTGATCCGACATCAAGCATGGGCGAATTGTTTAAGAAACATTGATCGAGCTAAGCTCGCTTTTATTTAGACCTATCCGACAAAATAGGTTTTTATTTTTTCTGGCTATCGGTATCAGCTTTTTTATTATCATCACTGATATCATCCTTGAAACCACGACGCAAATTTTTGATAGCCTCAGCAATACCATTGGCTAATTCTGGAATTTTTTTGGCTCCAAATAATAGAACCAAGATCACTGCGATGATAATAAGCTCTTTTGCTCCAAGTCCGAACATAAAATTTTATTATTTTAATTAATTAAGATAAGCTCTTTTAATGTATAAAAAAGTTATTTTGTATGCCTATAGTATAACATAAATCACCCCTCAACTACAAGATCTTTTTCCACATGAATTGAACGAGTCAGAAGGACAATAATTTCGTACATCAAGACTAGTGGCAGGGACATGATGACTAGAGAAAGACCGTCGGTCGGAGGCAAAAAAGCAACCACAAAAACTATACCCGCATAAAACACCCTCCTCTTTTCCCTTAAAAATTTAGCGCTCATCAGTCCTAATTTTACCAAAAGAAAAACTATAATCGGAAACTGAAATAACACACCTAGTAAAGTAGCCGTCATAAACAATTGAGAAATAAAAAGTCCAATATCCCAATAATTTTTGAGGCCAACTGCAATATTTATCTCCGCCAAACCTTTGAGGCCCCAGTACAAAGCAAAAAAACCATAAGCAAAACCAAAACAAAATAAAAACAAAGAAACTGGCAAAGTACGCAGTAGGGCCATAAATTCTGAGTTGGAAACGGCTGGTCGCAAAAAGGCATAAAAATTCCAAATGGCAATCGGTGTGCAAAATACAAAAGCCACAAACAAACCAACATTGACGGCTAGGTCCAAAAATTGAAAAGGTGAAGTGACTGTAATGGTGACCTCATTAAGGGCGAAAATATGGATAAACTGCCTCAATAACCAAGCAGCTTCAAAAAAACCCAATACAAAAAGAATCAAAAATAAAAAAGCCATCTTATAAATCCTTGACCACAAATCGTCAAGATAAGGGCCGTATTCGGCTAAAATTTGTTCTAACTTACCCATATTAATCTGCGTTGGCAAAATTATAGCATATTTAGTGTCTCAAGAGTACCAGTGCACCAGCTAGATTTTAGCCTTTCAGATAGGCTAGACGCTTTTTAGCTGGCAAACGCTCAATGGCATAGCGGAGCATGGTCCGAGGCATGACCTTGTGATACTCATCCAAAAAATCGAGTAATATTTTTTCATCACAACGCTTACCCACTTCTCTCAGCATCCAACCCACTGCTTTTTGGATCAAGTCATGCTCATCGCGTAGTAATATTTTGGCAATTTTGATGGTTTCCTGGCTCTGACCAGCATAAATAAACTGAAAAGTGGCTAAAATTGCTACTCGTCTTTGCCAGAGATTTTTACTTTTGGCCAATTTATATAAAACATCCTTTGGTCTATGCATCAAATAAGCGCCAACTATACGCGGGGCAGTCAAATCTATCAAATCCCAATTATTGATATAATGATAATTTTTCAAATACAAAGCAAAAATTTGTTTTTGTTTTTTACTGTCGCCTTTTTGATATTGATCAACCAAAATCAACAAAGCACAAAGACGCTCCTCATGAAAAGAAGAATGTAATAAATCCAATACTTCCTTGGTCGGCAAATCTTTATATTTTTGAGACACTCGCCTAATATCAGGTACCATGACACCGATAAATTTATCCCCTTCTCCGTATTGGCCTGGCCCAGTCTTAAAAAACCTTTGCAAGGTATTAGCTTTATCTTGGCGAGCTGCTTTTTTTAAATCTTTTTTGATATTTGCTATCATACCTTAATTTTAACTTAATTTGTATAGAAACAAAAGCCCAGCCCAGCCCTTCGCGAAGGGCTGGGCTGGGCTGGGTCTAGTTTTAAAAAAAATAATTAACTACCAAAACTCATCAGAATACTTGGCTTGAAAATCATCAACAAGCCAATAATCAACATCAAAACACCGCCAATCAAACGAGAAGCTCTGGTATATTTGGTCGTCAGACCAGTCGCCTGCAGAGTAAACATGGCAATAAAGAAAACAATCAAATCATCAAGCATGAAAAACAAAATATACAACAAAATATAAGCATAATAGTGCCAGCCTGTCATGTTGTTCATGGCTAAAACCTGAGTGTAAACTGCTGGGAAGCCAGCAGAACACAAAAGCTCTACTAGATTGACCATAAAGGCTAGAGCCATAATGCCAAAAAGGGCCAACCAAAAATTTTGATGCGCTACATAGCCTTTGAGCTTGTCCATGGTTTTTTTCTTTTTTTCCATGTCACCAACCTCACAGGCGGCATCTTTATTTTTGTAAAAATCTTTCAAAGAGTACCAAGCCCCAGCCAAAGCGACCAAGCCAATCAAAACTTTGACCCAAGAGACTACTCCCATAAACAAAAATATATTTAGCCAGGCTGCCATAAAGAGAAAATAGACAGCAGCTGAAGCCACAATAAAAGCTAAGCCTAAAATCCACATCCTTTTTCTATTTTCCATACCGATCAGCAGGCCGATCAAAAATACCAAAACCCACATGGCGCAAGGATTAAAACCATCTAAAGCGCCAATAATAATAGTCAAAACTGGTAAAGAAAATTTGGCCATGTCTATTTCACCAAATATTCCGCCGTCAATAGTACCGCTAACTTTTGGTTGCTCTGCTTCTGGGATGGCTTCTTTTTCGGTAGCTACTGGCTCAGGCGCAGGCAAAGCGGGCACAATACTAGCGACTGTATTAGGACAAGCACCTGTGACACATTCTTTGATCCGCTCTTCTATCTGTGGAGCTGTATATTTTTCATCAAAACCGACAAAATATTTATCACCAATAATAGTAAAGGGTACACCGCTAACATTGGCTTGCAAATTTTTTGCTACTTCACCCATCAAGCGCGCATTGGCTGGATGCTTCCAAACTTCAAATTTTTGCATACGCAAATCAGGGTATGTAGCTGCCATCTTTGCTAGAAAAATCTCCTCCTTGGCACAATGCGGGCAACCATCGCCCCAAAACAAATACAAGTCTGCCTGAGCAGTGCTTGAACCAATAATTTCTCGACCCTGGATATTACTCGGGTCTTTGGCTGTCTGATCAAATTTGACAATCAAAAACAGCAACAAGACAACTAGAGCTGCTCCCAAATAAAGATACTTATATTTACCCATAATATATTAAATTATTTACTTAAATTTTATTTTGATAAAAAATTTTAATTAATTTTATTAAATCACTTTTAGCTTTATCTCCTTTTTCAATACGATTAATTATTTCTTCTGGTTTGAGCCAAAAATATTCTATAAAATCATTTTTATTATAACTAGTTACTTCATCTAGCGATATTTCGTAAACATTCATAAATGCTGAAACCTGATTTTTTTCTGGGGTCAGGTGGCCTAGTAATTTAACCGGTAATTTTTGAATATCAAGATTCAATTCTTCTTCTGTCTCCCTTTTTAAAGCTTGGTCATAACTTTCACCGCTAATCACATGCCCACCTACACTCATGTCTAAACTGAGTGGATAAATTTTTTTATTAGCAGTGCGACGAGGCGTCCATATTTCACCCTGAGCATTAATTACAAAGGCATTTATTACCCGAAAATTCGAAAGATTTTCAGCATAAATTTCTGCTCTTGGCTTCTGACCAATGACTTTATCATTTTCATCAACTAAATCCAAAATCTCATCATTATCAACTATGGTTGTCATATATTAAAAAATTATGTTAATCATCTTCATCCTCCCACTCACCGCCATTGTCCCAAGTGTTAGTATTGTTCTGATTGGTGTTGGCTGGGGCTGTATTGACCACATCACTAGAAACAGTAGAGCCAATAGTACCGATTTTATAGCTAGCAAAAATACTGCTAGCATTGGCTGAGTGGCCCTGTGAGGCAAAAGCAGCGGCAATATCCTGGCCACAATATCTAGTGATATTGGACTGACCACCTGGATGGGATTTTATATATGATGTCACATTATAGACATTATTACCAGCTGTCACCCAACAATCACTGGCAAGGCTATGCTGACTTACTAGAGCAGCAGTCAAGCTAAGATTGCTAGTCGTAGGCTTAGCGCTAGCTGCTGGATTGGAGCTACTGCCTGCATTGTTGTCGGTCGAGACATTGCTAGCTGCCGCTGCATCACTACCAGCATCTACTGGTGCTGGTACACTATTGAGCTCGCCAATATAATAATTTTCCAACAATTGATAAGCAGATTGCGAGTGATCTCTAGGATTAGCTTTGTCCATGGTAGCAAAAGCTTCTGTCGCCTCCTGGCCACAATATTTGATGATCTGTTGAGCGCCACCTGGATGAGAGGAAATATATTTAGTGACATCATAGACCTTACCATTGATCGCTAGCCAACAATCTGATTGTAGATTGTGACTAGGCAATTCGATGGCTAAAGTGCTCAATTGTGTATTATTGATATTATCCAAAACTTGGTTAGACTTTTGTTGGCCGAGTACTGCTTCGTCCTTATTAAAGAGACTATTGGCATAAAAAATACTGACCGCTGTCCAAAAAATAAAAACTGCTGTAATTACTATTTTATTCATTTTCTTAAAAATTTAAATCATTAAATTTAATCCCTACTAAATAAGTATTTTTATAAAAATTGAAAAGCTTCAATGTTTATATTTTTTTTGGGTATACCTGATTGACGCAAAGAGCTGACAAAATACTGCATCATGCCAGCTGGACCACAAATATAAAAATGACAAGCAGAAATATCAGTGACAAATTTTTTTAATTTTACTAGATCAAAGCGTCCATTGTTCTCAGCGGTATAAACATTGAGCCTAAACTGGGGATTGATTTGCGCCAGCTGCTTAAAAAAATCCAAAGCAACCAAATCTTTATCCGAATTGACCACATAAAACAAATCAACAATACCGCTCATGTTTTTTCCTGGCAAAGACTGAGCCAAGCTCATAAAAGGAGTAACGCCAATACCACCAGCTATCCAAACTTGATGGCAGCTCAGATTCATATTGTCACCAAAGCTACCAAATGGTCCGTCCACCATCGCTACACTGCCGACTTTGAGCTCTGATAATTTCGCTGTATAGTCGCCAAGATTTTTGGCAATGATAGTCAGACTATGATCATCGTGAATTTTTGCCACAGAAAATGGATGCTCTTCATCTTTTTTAATTTGAGGAAAGCTGACAAAAATAAACTGACCAGCTTTGGCTGGAATAATTTTTTTGACAGGCTTTAAAGTCAAAGAAACAATATTGGCATTGAGCTGCTCAGCTTTACTGACTACAAAACGCTGGGCCTTGATGCCCTGACTGACCAAAAATAATCTCGCCAGATATAAAATCACACTACTAGAAATCAATAAAATATAATAAGCCGCTAAAAATGTGCTTCTTTTGACATCACTTTCGATCAATAGCGAGTGTACACCCCCCAACATAAGAGGCACAGCCAACAAACTGTGCAAAGATTTTAGCCGTTCATAACGCAAACGCCAAAAAAAAGTCATCAATACCAAAGCCATAAACAGGATCAAAGCAATATAGCCAAATACTAGCGCTGCATCAGTCCAGCTAGTAAACAAACCAAAAGCCAAAGTACTGGAAACTGGCAATAATCTAGCCGCTAAAAATAAAGGGTGTAAAATAATGAGAGTAAAAGAAAGAGTGCCAAACCAACGATGCAAATTGACTGCTTTTGGCAAACCATAAAATAGCTTGTCTAGCCAGACAAAACGCGAAGACAGAATCAAGGCTAAGGCAAAAATAGACAGGCCTATCAAGCCAGTCAATTTACCTAAAGTTGAAAAAGCTATTGGCCAAGAAGCAAATGAATCAGCCAAAGATGTGCCACGATAAAAAAAGAAAGCTGGCACTACTACAATTAGTAATAAAACAAACAAACTAATATATGAGCGAAAATTATTTTTATTGAGCATAAATAAGCAATATTATTAATATATTATAATAAATCCAAGCCTTTTGGTCAATCATAAAATGCACCATCTCTAGGCTCTATAACTTATTACAAAACTAAGACAATTTTATTACAAAAAAACAAGCTGACGGCTTGAAATTTGAATGGCGGAAGGTGAGGGATTCGAACCCTCGGAGGTTTTGACACCTCACACGCTTTCCAAGCGTGCGCACTAAACCACTATGCGAACCTTCCATTTACAAACTAGATTTATGCTTTCTCCTAAAACGAGGATGCACAAAGCTTCCAAAAAGCTTTATTAATATAATGTATTCGAGAAAAATAGTCAATAAAATCAAAAAAATGAGTAATAAAAAACCAAGCAATGGCTGGTTTTTTAAAAAATATACTTTAAGCGTCTTTTTTCTTATCTAGTCTATCCAATTTCAAAATTTTGACCCCAAAATAAACCACAAAAGCAATAATGATAAAATCAATTACTGTATTGATAAAATTACCAAGCATGACTTTGTTTTCACCTACTTGCCAAGACCACTGGTCAAGATTGGCTCCGCCCAAGAGTGCGCCAATGACTGGGTTGATAATATCATTGACCAAGCCAGACACCACCTTTGAGATGGCACCACCTAAAATAAAACCGACCGCTAGTCCTACCACTCCCTGCTCCCTCACAAAATTGAGAAAACCATTTACATGTTTCATAATAAAATTTTATTTAAAATTATTTTATACTAAATTAATCTTGTCTTAATAATTTTTCCAAAACTTCTATGGCTTCAATATTATTTTTGACCTGAAATAAAGCTTGGATAATATCTTCGCGACCAAAGCCTCTGACATCACGTAATTGGCTACTCAATTGGATCAGGCGACCAATCTCTGGACCAGGAGCATAGCCCATCTCCAGAAAATCTTTGCCGGTCATGAGCTCTGATGCTACTTTGCGATCTACTCCAATTTTTTCCGCTTGGGCTATCAGCCATGCAATCATTTCCTCCATTTTATCTTGGTCGGCTCGCAAAGCAGCCAATTTATCAGCCTCTGAGAGTAGAGCTAATTCACGAATGTTGGCTGGTGCCAAATCTCTAGCCAAGCGACGAAAAACACTATCCTTGATTTCATTTTTTTTGAGCATTTCCTTGTACAGATACATCGGCCGCATGTGATGACGAACCAATGGCAGTACACGAGCTGTTGTTTCACTATCCACTCTAATATTTTCTAAAAAAATTTTAGTCAAACCAACGCCAGCCACATCGTGACTATGAGCAGTGATTTGACCATCTTGCTCTGTGGTGGTGATAGTCTTGCCCAAATCATGACAAAGAGCCGCCAACATCAATGGCCACATTTCTTGCTCTAATAATTTTTCTCGCTTCGAGACGCCTGACATGGCATCCACTGCTAATTTTGTATGCTCCCAGACATTGCCCTCTGGATGCTTCGTGGGATCTTGAGGAGTCTCCGCGAGAGCAGTAAATTCTGGATGTAATTTTTGAAAAACACCCAAATCCATCCCCACTTGCAAACCCAAGGCAGGTTTTTCAGATTTGAGCAGCAACTTGCGCCACTCTTCATAGACTCTTTCTTTGGAAAGATGTTGCAAGCTATCGACCATACTCATCATCAATCGACGACTATGCTCATCCATCACTAGCTCAAAACGACCGACAAATTGCATAGCCCTTAAAACTCGCAAAGGATCATCAACAAAAGTTTCCTCATCGACTATACGCAAAGTCTTGGTCCGCAAATCATCGACACCGTGAAAAGGATCAATGATTTTGCCGGTCAATGGGTCAGCTAAAATAGCATTGATAGTAAAATCACGCCTCCGCGCCGCCTCAGATATTGCCATAAATGGGTCAGTGGCTACCGAAAAGTCATTGTGCCGATCGCCTTTTTTTGAGTCGCGGCGCGGCAAAGAAACATCTATATCAATACTATGATTGACCAAAACTTTGAGCACGCCAAAAGATTTACCAACTACATTGACCTTGCCAAAAGGTCGTAATAAATCTTCTAATTTTCCTGCTTCCAAACCAAATACTTCTAGATCAAAATCTTTGACTTCTTTGGCTAGCAACAAATCACGCACTCCACCGCCAACCAAAAAAGCTTTACCACCAGCTTCTTGGACAGCACGACAAATACGACTGACTGCCTCATAGGCTTCAGCTTGTTTTTCCAAGCCCTGATCTTGCCAATCGCGAATATACTCATCCGGCAATGACAAATTATCAGGAATTTTATCATCCTCAAGTGCTGGATTATTTTTTATTTTAATTCCTGGACTTTCCATAACTATAAAAAACGCAGACTATGCTCGCATATCAAAAATACCAAAAATTTTGAAAGATTTTGTACCCAATCCTCGACCCCTAGTCTCAGGCCCTGAGGAAGGGTGGTCACCCCTTGGGATTAGTGACAAAACTGATTACTTTCTTTTTCTGCCTTCAACCTGCTTGATGGCCATAGTAGTCTTGATGACTGTGTCAGGGTTCAAAGAAATAGAATCAATACCTTCTCTGACTAAAAATTGAGCAAAATCTGGAAAGTCAGACGGTGCTTGACCACAAATACCAATTTTTCTTTTATTCTTTTTAGCTACTTTGATAACTTGGCTGATCAGAGATTTGACTGCTTGGTTGCGTTCATCATAAACATGCGAAACAATTTGCGAATCACGGTCTACTCCGAGTGTCAATTGGGTCAAATCATTTGATCCGATGGAGAAGCCATCAAAGATCTTGCAAAACTCCTCAGCCAAAATCACATTGGATGGTATCTCGCACATGACATAGACTTCCAAACCTCCAACTCCGCGCTTCAAGCCATACTTGGCCATGATGGCTAGCACTTTTTTACCTTCTTCGATAGTGCGACAAAATGGAATCATGACTTTCAAATTACGCAAACCCATGTCTTCTCTCACCTTGACCAAGGCTTTGCATTCTAGCTCAAAAGCTGCCAAGTAGTGTGGATCATAATACCTAGAGGCTCCACGCCAGCCGATCATTGGATTGCTCTCTACTGGCTCAAACTCCGCGCCACCAATCAAATTGGCATATTCATTGGACTTGAAATCTGACAAGCGGACAATCACATCCTTGGGATAAAAACTAGCGGCAATCCTAGCTATACCCTCAGCCAAACGATCGATAAAAAATTGAGTTTTGTTTGGGTAGGCAGCTGTTAATTTTTCAATCTCGTGTTTGGCTTTTTTGTTTTTCAATTTATCAAAATTTAACAAAGCCAAAGGATGGATCTTGATGTAAGAAGTGATAATAAATTCTTCACGAGCTAAACCAACGCCATCATTGGGGATAAAACTCTGGGCCATGGCCATTTCGGGATTACCGATATTCATCATGATTTTGGTACGAGTCTTCTTGATTTTTTTCAAATCTGTTTCCTTTATCTGGAATTTGAGCAAACCAGCATAGATATTTCCTCGCTCGCCTTCAGCGCAAGAGACTGTGACATTTTCTTTGTTTTTGACTTTTTCGGTAGCATCTACTGTGCCAACTACGCAAGGGATACCCAGCTCACGACTGATGATGGCTGCATGACAAGTCCTACCACCAGCATTGGTGACAATAGCGGCCGCTTTTTTCATAATCGGCTCCCAATCAGGATCAGTCATCTCAGTGATCAAGACCTCGCCTTGTTTAAAATTACCAATATCTGCTACATCTTTGATGACATGGGCTGGACCTTGACCAATCTTGTTACCAACTGAGGCACCCTCAGCCAATAGCTTCCCGCTACCCTGCAAAATATATTCTTTGAGCTTAGTCGGATCATCTTGTGAGCGCACAGTCTCGGGACGAGCTTGGACAATAAACAATTTGCCAGTCAGACCATCCTTGGCCCACTCCATGTCCATGGCTTTTTTGTAATGTTTTTCAATAAGCACTGCCCACTTGGCTAGCTGAATCACCTCTTTGTCAGTCAAAACAAATTTATGCCTATCCTTGGCTGGCACGCGCATATCAATAGTAGCGTGTGTGCTACCCGCAAAATTATAAATTAATTTTTGTTCTTTGGAGCCAATGCGACGACTAATGATCGGATTCAAACCTTTGAGCAAGGTGGGTTTGAAGACATAGTACTCATCGGGATTGACTTTGCCTTTGACAATGTATTCACCCAAGCCATAGGTAGCATTGATCAATACTGCATCGCGAAATCCTGACTCTGTGTCAATAGAAAACATGACCCCAGAGCTTGCCTTGTCTGAGCGAACCATCTTTTGGACAGTGATCGAAAGCTTGATCGAAAAATGATCAAAGCCTTTGTCCGTCCGATAAGAAATAGCGCGATCGGTAAAAAGTGAAGCCACGCATTTACGACAGGCGTCAAGCAATGCTTTTTCACCTTTGATATTCAAATACGACTCTTGCTGACCAGCAAAAGAAGCGTCTGGTAAATCCTCAGCTGTCGCTGAACTACGAATAGCCACATCAACATTGCTAATATCAAACTGCTGAGATAGCTGATGATAATAATTGACAATTTCTTTTTTCAAATCATCTGGAAACTCTGCTTGCAAAATAGCTTTTCTGATTTGTGATCCACGCTGTGATAAGTTTTTGATATCGCTGGTGTCTAAACCCTCCAAAATCTTTTTTATCTTTTCTTTTACTCCACTGCTATTCAAAAAATAATCATAAGCTGCCGCTGTGACTGCATAACCATTTGGTATTTTGACACCGACAGGAGTCAACTTGCGATACATTTCACCTAGTGAAGCATTTTTACCACCGACAATCGGTATGTCTTTGATACCAATTTCTCTAAACCACAAAACGTATTTTTTGGTCATAATTTTTATCTTCTTAAAAAAATAACGGCACTATTTATCGAAAGCCAGCCGCGTGGCTAAAATTTATTATTGATTAAATATGTAATTTTTCTGCCCAACGCCACATCAGAGGTAGGCGCCAAAATTTACCGTGCAAACTTTGGCTGATGCCCCGCACTGCCAAAAAAATGACTAGTATAAATACTGGCCACAAAAAAAAGAAAAAAGCAGCTGAAATAATCTCTAGTAAAAATAACAAAAAACCCTGTTTAGCATGAAAATGAGCAAAGGGTGAATGTTTTTTAAAGAGCAATGGCCAGAAGCACAAAATGCCGACATAGCTCATGGCGGCGCTTACTTTGTGTTCTTCGACATCGTGTTTGTTGATTTGTATTTTTTCCATAATTTTTATTTTTTACTAAATTTAAAAAATATAATATTTACTATTGAGACCATGATCAAGGCCCAAATTGGTTCCACTAAAATATTGAGCCAAGCCCAGGCTTCAGGCATCATCAATACTTTCATGATGGCCACCAAAATACTGCTAGCTAGCACACCAAAAAAAGCGACTGCTATAATTTTTTCTTGGTAAAGATACCAGCGATAGTAAGCCAGATATAGCCACAATAATAAAGCCATGAGCCGATATACCCAAGTGACAATACTGAGCGTCAAGACTGGCCAAAAATTATTCAAACCAATAGACCACAGCGCATATTCACCTAAGACAATAAAAATAACAAGCAAAATAGAAGTCAAAATCCAGCTAAAATTTTTGGCGTTTTTGGGCTTCAATTTTAAAATTTCATTTTTAATCTCTTGCTCCAATTCCGGCAAACCAAAATCTGCCACCCAAACTTCCTGGTGAATAGAAATATTTTCGCCATCAATCTTTACTTCTTCTACTTTACCTTTGATCATACAATTTTTTACTCCTATATTATAACAGAAATCAAAGCAAAACAAAAATCCCACTAGCCCTTCGCCAAGGGCTGGGTGGGATTCTAAAAATATCAATAAAAATTATTCAGCGATTTTGGCTAGATCGCTATTGGTGATACCAAGTGATCTAAATCTCATGATCTGATAAGCTGCCTCACCGTCTCTCATGTAATAACGCTTGCCATCGCTTGGGTCAATATACCAAGCTTCACCGCGCGACTCTACCTGTAGGACAATCCGGCCGCGTAATCTGTTCACTAGCGAGTTATCACTAGACAAGTTACCAGCACCCAATGGATTAGTCCTGGCCAAAATCTCCGCCTTATCCATAAGACCATCGCCATCAGTATCTGCCTTATTTGGATCAGTGCCCAAACCACTCTCTAGCTTGTCAGCCAAACCATCGCCATCAGTATCAGTATCATTGAAGCGATCCTCAAAACCAACTGGAATTTTGGCTAAATCCGCATTGGTGATGCCCAAGCCTGCTTCACGCATCAAGCTATAAGCAGTGGATCCGTCTTTGAGATAAAATCTTTTGTCATCTTTGGGATTCACATACCAAGCTTCACCGTGACTCTCTACTTGTAGCAAAATACGGCCACGCACTCTTTCTACTAGCTTAGCGCTCACTGGCACAACTGGACGCACATCATCATCCTCTTCCTCATTACATTCGCCTAGTTTATCACCATGGGCAGTGTGTGCAGCTACAGCATCAGCTGCTACTTCTAAAGTATTGCTACGACCATTCCCCAAAACATGACAAACTTTTATTTTGCTCACTGGATCTGGTGTAATTACTGGCACATCACCATCATCGTCATCGTCAATATTTAATGTTTTAAAATCCAATGCTTTTACCAGACTATATTGCCTATCTAAAGTACCTAAATAATATTTTCTCAACTCTACATAATACTTAGTATTAGCGGATAAGCCGGTCAAATCTACCCGGGAGCCGAACATATTGCCAGTGACATCTGGATTGTCTGACACTCCATCAGTACGCCAAGGTAAATTAGCTAGCTCGCTCTGACTAGCAGAGTAGCGATACTCACCATTACTACCCATACCAGCTGACTGCCAATAAATACGAGCGGAGTTAGCTGTAATATTATTTACATTGACTATAGAAATATTGACTAAACTAGCTGGCAAAACTGTTACCCAAGTAGTAGCGCTATTATTAGAAATATTAAGCTCATCATCTGTGTCTTGAGGATTATAAGAAAAACTAATATTACCATTGCCCAATTTGGTAAATTTACCTTTGTAGGTATAGTAAAATTCTTCAGCGGGAATAATAGGGTCGCTAGCTGATACTTGCGGTATGACACTTTCACTGATAGTAAAATTACCAAAAACTTTATAAACATTATTAATCACTGCTTGATTACTAATATTGGTAGTGCCAGTATTGCGAGCCTGAATTTTAATTTCAGCTGTTTCATTTAAAACTGGCTGTTCTGGAGTTACTTGAATATAATCTATACCAATGTCTGATCCGCCAGCTACTTCACCGACAGTATCAATGATTCCTTGATAAGTAGCAGCACACCAATTAATATCATCAGCATTGAAAGATTTGGCAAACTGATTATAACAAACTTCCCCGTAATCATTGTGATACCAAGTGGACATCAAGCTGACATCAGATAAGTTAATTTTGCCATCACTATTCAAATCGACAATAGCATTGTAAGTCTGCTTGCTCATAGCATCCATCAATAAACCAAGTAAAGAGCTGCACCAGCTATCACCGGATGAAAAATTTGTACCCTGACTAGTAGTGCTGGCCACTGGTAATTTTGCTTGATAATTGGCATAACAATTTTGATTTGAATCTGCCTGCAACCAAATAGCGACTTGACTGATGTCGGCCAAATTAATACTTTGATCACTATTAAGATCAAAGATGGTAGAATAGCGACCAGCATATTGTCTAGCCAAAACAGTACTAGCTGACAAGACTAAAATCATCGCCATAACCATAAAAAATAATTTTTTCATAGTTTATTTATTAAATAATTAAGACCCCTGTATTATAACAGATGTGCACAATATAAAAAACCCCAATATATTTAAGGGGCTTTTTATTTTTCAATTAAATTAGATCCCTCGACGCGGCTCGGGATAATGCTACAGCATTACATCATACCCATACCACCACCCATGCCTCCCATACCTGGCATGCCACCGCCATGACCATGATCATCCTTGCTGGGTATATCAGTCACTACTGCTTCAGTGGTCAAAAACATACCAGCAGCTGAAGCAGCGTTTTGCAAAGCACTGCGACTGACCTTGGTCGGGTCTACAATACCAGCTTGGACTAAGTCTTCAAATTTATCATCCTTGGCATTGTAGCCATGATTATCTTTGAGCTTCATAATTTCCGCTACTACTACTTTACCATCAGTGCCGGCATTGTTGGCAATCTGTTCAGCAGGAGTCATCAAAGCTTTTTTCAAAATATCAGCACCTAGTTTTTCTTCCCCTTCTAGCTTCAGGGCATCGATAGAATGCAATGAGCGTAAATAAGCGACACCACCACCGACTACAAAGCCCTCCTCCACCGCTGCCTTGGTAGCAGCTAGTGCGTCCTCGATACGGTCTTTCTTTTCTTTCATTTCAGTCTCAGTAGCCGCGCCAACTTTGATTACAGCGACACCGCCAGTCAACTTGGCTAGACGCTCTTGTAGTTTTTCTTTTTCAAAATCTGAATCAGCATTTTTTAATTCATTTTCAATTTGCTTTACTCTCTTTTGGACCTCTGCTTCCTCACCGCGGCCATCGACAATAGTGGTATTGTCTTTGGTAGACACTACTTTGTGAGCAGAACCTAGCATATCGATAGTGGCAGCGCTTAGTTTCAAACCTAATTCTTCAGAAATGACACGAGCACCGGTCATAGCGGCAATGTCAGCTAACATTTCTTTGCGTCTATCACCAAAACCAGGGGCTTTGACAGCTAGAGTATTGAACACTCCTCTGATTTTATTGACTACCAGTGTAGCTAGGGCTTCACCCTCTATTTCATCAGCAATGATGACTAAATCTTTTTTGCCAGATTGAGCCATAGTTTCAAGGAGTGGTAATAAATCTTGAATGGCAGAAACTTTTTGATCAGTAATCAAAATCATTGGGTCATTGTAGACTGCTTCCATCTTATCGGCATTGGTCACCATATAGTGAGAGACATAGCCCTTATCAAACTGCATGCCTTCAACAATTTCTTTTTCAACCCCAAAACTTTGTGATTCTTCGACGGTGATCACGCCATTTTTACCGACTGCTTCCATAGCAGAAGCTATGATTTTACCAATCTCTTTGTCGTTGGCAGAGATAGAGGCGATCTGCTCAATCTCTGATTGAGAATCAACATTTTTAGAAATTTTTTGGAGATGCTTGACTACAGCTTCAGCGGCCATATCAATACCCCGCTTCAAAGCTAGTGGATTTGAGCCAGCAGTCACATTCTTCAATCCTTCAGAGATAATGCTCTGAGCCAAAACAGTGGCAGTGGTAGTACCGTCACCAGCCACATCAGCTGTTTTGGAGGCCACTTCTTTGACAATCTCCGCCCCAAGATTTTCAAACTTATCTTCTAGCTCTATATCTTTGGCTACAGTGACACCATCTTTGGTGATAATAGGCGCACCGTAGCTTTTATCTAGAACTACATTGCGTCCTTTTGGTCCCAAAGTCACTTTGACAGCAGAAGCCAAAATATCAACGCCTTTTTTCATTTTGGCACGAGCTTCTTCATTAAATATAATTTGTTTTGCCATAATAGTTTAGTTTAAAGTTACAAGTTAAAAGGTTAGAAAGTTGCAAACTTTTAAACTTGCTAACTTTCTAACTGATAAATTAATTACTCAATGATTGCCAACAAATCATCGTGGTTTAATATTTTATACTCTTGCCCTTCTATTTTTATCTCTGAACCGCCGTACTCAGAAAAAACAACTTTCTGACCGACGCTCAAATTTAATTTGGTAATTTTTTCACCAGTGCCGATAGCCATGATTTCACCTTCTTGGCGAGATTCTTTGCCGACTGTGCCTGGCAAAATAATACCAGCCTTTGTTGTCTCTTCTTTGGGTAATGGTTTGACAATCACCCGATCACCTAATGGTCTTAACTGCATATTTTTATAGGTTAATTATTATTTTTACCCTAACATGGGAAAATCAAAATTAGCACTCTCTATTTTAGAGTGCTAATCTATTTTTGTCAATAGAATAAAATGCTGAAAATTACTCAAATTTTTGAGCGTCTTGTCGATATTGGCAATAGGGACAATCTGCTGTAGCTTTTGGCAACTTGGCAGATGACAAGCATTTTTGAATAGCCAACAATGTTTTTTCTATCCAAACATCTTTACCAGTGTAGGGTATGATTTTGACATCAAACTCGAGCCTAGCATCAAAGGCCTGTCTGTCAGTCCGACCATTGCAATAGACAAAGTAGCCAGTGTCTGAGACTTGAAAACCATTTTGTCGCAGGAGCCACTGATAAACTTCCATTTGTCTTTTGTAGGCAATCTGCCACTCGGCATCAATATTGACCTCTGTACTTTTGCTAGTAGCCTTGTAGTCGACAACATAGATCAATCCCCTATCATCGACCCAAAGATCATCGACTGCACCCGTGACCAAAAAATTACTCGGCTCATGATAATATTGCACGCCCACAAAATTTTCTCGCCAAGTATCAATATCCGGATGTTGCAATGGCTTTAATTTCAAACCATAGTTTTTGAGTAAGGGATGCACGGATCCTGCGGCTCGATGGATATCAAATTCTTTTTTGAGCAGAGCATCGACGGCGGAGTTGAGGTTAAAAGGATATCCAGGTGGCTGACTGACACCGAGCTTTCTGTCCAAATAAAAACAACGCTCGCAATTCAAAAACAAATCAATTTTGGAACGACTGAGTTTGAAGGGCTGAGCAGAATCAGCTTTGTATAAATTGGTTTTGCGTATAGCCATATTATTTTTGATGCTTATAAATTATAGTCACCACAACTCCGACCATGAGCCAGCCAGTCCAAGAGGTCCAAAGATAATGATCAAAAAGACCTAACAAGAAAAGTAAAAGTAAAAAAGTCCATGGCCAAATTTTATAATCATTTGGTGCAAATAATTTTTCACGTAAATAAAAATACAACAAAGCTAAAAGAATAGCCATGCCAAGCAGGCCAACCTCTGCTAGTCCTAGCAAAAACCAATTGTGAATAGGCTGAACTTTGTCGACTGGACCATCCAGATTTTTTTGATAAGCTCGATAAGTATTGAGACCAAAACCCTGACCAAAAATAATTTCTTTGGGATCAGTCCAGTCAAACTGACCATAGCTCAGCTGACGCTCTTGGAGTGACTTTTTTTCTAGACGATTATCAGCTACCAAACGGCTTGACCACAAAGCAGGATAATACATATTAAAAGCGATTGCGACCATGGCAAATAACACTAAATATTTCAAAGATATGTAGCTACTCAATTTATCTTTTTTGAGCAAGCTAAAAAACAAAATAAACAAGACACTTAACAATAAAGCCAGCACCGCTCCCCGTGAAAAAGTAGCAAGCTGCGCAAAAGTCATCAGCACCAAACCAAAAAGCAACAAACAAATAGCTGGTGTATATTTTTTGATTTTTTTCAATTGCCAATCATAGCGCTCACCGTGCTGATAAATATGTTGCCACAAATACAAAGAAATCAAAATACCTAGGGCCAAAAAGCCGGCTAGCATATTGGGGTGAGGCAAAGAGCCATAGGCCCGCAAAATCCTATCTGTGGCCGTTTCCAAAACTGAAGTACCCCGATGAGCAGTCAATTGCTCTGATATGCCTAGCCATTTTTCCGCGCCAATCCTTTGGCTGAGACTTTGATAAATAGCTAGCACACTTTGCACCAAAGCACTTGCCCAAGTCGCCCACAAAATCCTAAACAAGCTCACCTGGCGAGCCAAAAATATAAAAAGCAAAGTAGCAAAAAATAACAATAAATAATAAAGACCCAAAACAGGCCAAGGGTGGACCAGGCAAAAAAATAAACTGTACAAAAATAAAATATACCACCCTTTGCGTTGGGATAAGCGCCACTGATCAGGGTGTAAACTACCAAAGGCCAAGGCAGCCAAAAACAAAACCAACATACCAGCATAGAGACTCAAGCGTCCATACTGCCACAACTGCCCGTCAATCATGATATCTTTATATATAAATCGTATTTGCCAAGGCAACAAAAAAACAAACAAAAGCAAAAGCCAATGAAAAATTTTTTCTTTTATTTTTTTAGTCATATTTTTCTAATAATTTTTTGACTAAGTCTCGCCACTCATGAAAATATTGGTCACGCCGATCATTGGAATGAAACTTGAGCATCTGCTCATTGATAATGACCCGTGTATCGATATTGACCATGGCTTGCATATTACGATCAATGATTTTGATCTGAAAAAGACGAGCTTGATTATATAGCCAGTGAGCAATAATCGGCGGCTGAACCAAAAAAATAAGTATGCGACCAAACAAAAGAGACGAAAAGGTCGGCTCTACTTTTTTGACAAAATCATTGGCATAAGCGTTGGGCAAGTAGTCTCTGGTCCAAGTATTGGCTTGCAACAACTTGGCATACAACTGGTCGGGATCATAGACTGGCAAAAACTGCGAAAACCAATAAATAAAATGAATGTCGTGTTGACCCAACATGATGTTGCGTAGATTGAGGGCCGATTCATCAATAAAAAAACTCAAACAAAATTTATCACGACGATTGTCATCGCTCGGTCTCAAGGCTAAAATTTTCAAAATCAACAAACAAAAAAATCTAGCCAACCAAATCTGATTCTTGCGACTAATCACAAACAAATCAATGTCGCTAGCATCACGAGAATTACTATAAGATAAATTGTTACACACTGCTACCATTCGCACAAAAGGAAGATAGCGAAATATTTTGACCATCAAAATAGTCTTTTGAAATTTTCTTTCAGCCCAATTATTATTTTGCTTGCGCAAAAGATAAATATGACCTCTATTTTTCAGAGCAAAAAATCCTTCTTGCAAAATCAAATGTTCTTTTAGCCAAGAGCTAGAATCTAGTGATTCCCTCACTTGCTGCAAGGTATATCTTTCTCTCGGTCGATAGAGCCATTTCCAAATCTCTAGAGTAGTCAGGGGAAAATTAAACACATCAAAATAAGCAATGGTCTTGATGATAGATTTTTCTAGGTCTGTGGGCATGCTCTAATATTAACCCTAAAAACACTTTTTTTCAATAAAAAACCACCCAGCTCTTCGCGAAGGGCTGGGTGGAATCAACAATTACTTTATCTTATCAAATATCTTGGCTAAATATTGGCCAGTGAAACTATTTTTTACTTTAGCTACTTGCTTGGGCGTGCCTTCGGCTACTATATGACCGCCCTTGTCGCCACCCTCAGGCCCCAAATCAATAATCCAATCAGAGCTCTTGATGACATCGAGATTGTGTTCGATCACCAATATAGTATTCCCCTTGTCAACCAAACGATGCAAAACTTCTAGCAATCTTTTGACATCATCAAAATGTAAGCCAGTCGTTGGCTCATCTAGTATATAAAGTGTCTTACCCGATGAACGACGAGATAGCTCAGTCGCTAGTTTGATACGCTGAGCTTCACCACCAGAGAGTGTGGTGGCAGACTGCCCGAGCTGGATGTAGCCCAAGCCAACATCAAACAAAGTTTTGAGCTTATTATAAATATTGGGAATATTCACAAAAAAGTTCATCGCCTCCTCGACAGTCATAGATAATACTTCCGAAATATTTTTGCCTTTGTAGTGAATTTCTAGAGCTTCATTGTTGTAGCGACGACCATGACACTCCTTGCACTCCACATAGACATTGGGCAAAAAATTCATCTCAATCTTGATCACACCATCTCCCTGACAAGCTTCACAGCGACCACCTTTGACATTGAAGCTAAAGCGTCCAGCTTGGTAGCCACGGATCTTGGCCTCGGGCACTTCCGCAAACAAATCTCTCATATAAGTAAAGACACCAGTATAGGTAGCTGGATTGGAGCGTGGCGTGCGACCGATTGGTGATTGATCGATATCAATCACTTTGTCGATATGCTCCAAACCCCGAATCATTTTATGCTTACCGGGAGTTTCTTTGGAGTGATAAAAATGCTTGGTCAAGGCCTTGGCCAAAATTTCAGTCATCAAAGTAGATTTACCAGAGCCAGAGACACCAGTGATGCTGATGAATTTACCCAAAGGAAAATTGACATCAATCTCTTTGAGGTTGAACTCACTCGCTCCAATGACTGACAAAACTTTACCATTACCGGTGCGCTGTTTTTTGGGAACAACAATACTTTTTACACCAGACAAATACTGACCAGTCAAAGATTTTTTATTTTTCAAAATAGCTTGTGGCGTCCCCTCAGCTACTACTTCGCCGCCATGTTTACCAGCACCAGGACCGATATCAATGACATAGTCGGCATTGAGGATGGTCTCTTCGTCATGCTCTACCACAATGACAGTATTACCGAGATCACGCAAAGTTTTCAAAGTCTCGATCAGCTTATCATTGTCACGCTGATGCAAGCCAATAGATGGCTCATCCAATATATATAGTACGCCAGTCAAAGAAGAGCCAATCTGCGTAGCCAAGCGAATGCGCTGAGCTTCACCGCCAGACAGAGTACTAGCATTTCTGTCCAAAGTCAGATAATCCAAACCAACATTGTGCAAAAAATTTAGACGCTCCCTGATCTCTTTGATAATCTGTTTAGCAATTTGTAATTCTCTTTCATTGAGCTGTTTAGCTAGCTCTGAAAAAAACTTGTGCAGCTCGACAATATTCATACCTGATACTTCGGCAATATTTTTACCAACAACTTTGATACCCAAAATTTCTGGCTTGAGTCTCTTGCCTTGGCAAGTTTCACAAGGATCGATACGCATATAGCGCTCAATCTCACTACGAATATAGTCGGAGTCAGTTTCTTTGTAGCGACGCTCGAGGTTTGGTATCACTCCTTCAAAAGTAGGGCTGTAGCTACCATTGAATCTATCGGTAGCAAAATTCAGCTCATAGCGCTCCTCACCCGTACCAAACATGACAATATCCAGCTGCTTTTTAGTCAGCTTGTTGACTGGTACTCTAGTAGAAAATTTATATTTTTTGGCTACCGCTTCCAAAATAGAAGAATACCAAGATTGATTGGCAGCCGTTCTAGACCAAGGGCGGATAGCACCTTCAGCAATAGATAATTTTGGATTGGGGATGACTAGATCTTGATCTACGGTCAGCTTGGTACCAAGGCCAGTACAATCTGGGCAGGCGCCGTGGGGACTGTTGAAAGAAAAATTCCTCGCCTCTATCTCACCAAAGGTAATATCCGGATGATTAGGGCAGGTAAAATGCTCACTATAATTGATGTCTTTATTTTCTGCTGGCAAATGCACTGTGATATAGCCATTGCTCAAATCAACGGCTGTCTCGATAGATTGCAATAGACGAGTCCTGGTTTCACGAACACCATCACGGCGTAATCTATCAACCACTACTTCGATAGTGTGTTTTTTGTATTTATCCAAGTCAACTTGTAAAGCATCCTCTAATGAGAGCATGTCGCCATCCAAACGCACGCGCCTATAGCCAGCGATTTTTACTCGGTCCAAAGCATTGCGATGCTCGCCTTTTTTGTCCTGCACTATTGGTGACAAAAGCATAAAATCCGTATCGGCTGGTAGCTGCCAAATTTTTTCGGCAATCTGCTGTCGAGTTTGTTTGATGACTGGCTGTCCGCATTTGTAGCAGTGTGGTATGCCGATCTTGGCATACAACAAACGCAGATAATCATAAATCTCAGTCACTGTACCGACAGTCGAGCGTGGGTTGCGAGAACTTGATCGCTGATCAATAGAGATAGCTGGTGATAGACCATCAATACTCTCGACATCTGGCTTGTCCATCAGACCCAAAAACTGCCGAGCATAAGACGACAAGGATTCGACATAGCGTCTCTGACCCTCAGCGTAAATAGTATCAAAGGCCAAAGATGATTTACCCGAGCCAGAAAGGCCAGTGATCACCACCAATTTATCACGCGGAATCTTCACACTAAGACTTTTCAGATTGTGAACATTGGCGTTTTTGATGGTAATATATTTGGGCATAATTTTATTTTTAAGAAAATAATCTAGAAAAGGATACCACGAAAAACTTTGAAAGTCAATGACTAAGAGGTCTTAGTTATTATTATAAATAGATAATGCCCCCACTGTCCTATCGGACATCTCCCCCTAAATTAGAGGAAGAACGAGAGGGACATTTCCCCCTCAAAAAGAAAACCCACCCAGCCTCTCGCGAGGGACTGGGTGGGTAGCGAGTTGACTCTAGTCAGGAACCGGTCTCAGGTTTGCTGATGATGAATGAGGTAGGCCTCACAGTAGTGCTGATGCTCCTCCAGCCCCTGAGTAAAGTGTTGGCCACAGACACAGGTCTGGCAGCACGGCTCAGCGTGCTGAGCAAGTGGCAACCCGTCTTCATCAGCGAAGTGACAGCCACAACGACACTCTTGAAGAGCAGCTCGCTGTTCGGCCAGACGTCTTTCAAAACCTTGGCTAGGATCAAGATGATCCATCATGACACCCCCTCTCGGTATCAGGTACTGAGATGGGGCACTCGTTGTTATCGAGCTCCATGGCCTCAGCCAGAGCGATCAAAGCTCGCCAAGTATTCGGCGATCGCCCACCTTCCACGCAAAATTCCACCGACAGATTGGTCAAGCGACCGGTGCGGAATGGCCGCGCCTTGATCCCCACGATGACATCACCATCCTCCTGTCTGAGCACAGTGAGCACACCGTCAGGACTCATGTCTTCCGGTCGTGAGTAAAGTTTTTCACTCTTCATGACTCGCTCCTTAGGCTAGGGTGAATCAAACGCAAACAACAATTTCCTCTCTAAGCCTAGCAGGAAAATATATAAAGATCAAAAATTGCCTTTACCAATTATTCTCTGCTATATTAATGATATGGTGCCTGATTTCAAAACTATCCCTACTGGACCTGGTATTTATTTTTTCTTAAATAAATCCAAACAAATCATATACATCGGCAAAGCTAAAAATCTGAAAAGCCGTCTGTCTTCTTATTGGCAAAAAAGCAGTGAGCTAACTAACCAAAAAAAACTCATGCTCTTAGAGATTGCCCACATCCGCTACACTCTAGTAGACAATGAAATAGAGAGCCTGCTCTTGGAGGCTAGCCAAATCAAAAAACACCAGCCCAAGTATAATATTGTCTTAAAGGATGATAAAAACTGGGGCTATATATTGGTCACTGCTGAGGCCTTCCCCCGCATCCTGATAGTCCATGGTCGCCAAAAAAGAAATGGCCAAATCTTTGGACCATACACCTCTACTTGGTCAGCCCGTGTTTTGGTCCAGCTTTTGCATCGCCTCTTTTCTCTACATGTCAAAAAAAGCGATTTAGTAAAAAAAGACGGTCAGATATTTTTAAAAGAAAAATTTGGCGGCCTGAGTACTGGCGTCAATTTTATCAGCCAAAAAAATTATCAAAAAACTATTGAGCAAGCCATCAAAATCATCAAAGGCGAAACTAAAGAGCTCAGTGCCAAGCTACTGCAAGATTTAAAAAAAGCTAGCTCTAGCAAAAACTTTGAGCTAGCCAAAATAAAAAGAGACCAATTCCAATCTTTGCAAAAACTGCAAGCCAAGCAAAAAGTCGTATCTGCTCAAAACATCAACCAAGATATCATCAATTTTAGTAGTTTTGATCAGACGGTCGCCCTGACAGTGATGCGCATCCGCCAGGGCATACTCGGTGACAAATTTAACTTTGTCATCCAAAATACTCTCGGACTACCCGAGACAGAAATGTTGGAAAATTTTATTAATCAATTTTATACCAACAACATCGACTCTCCGCGAGCGCTCGTATTGCCGATCAAAATCAAAGCTGGCAATACCACTCTGACTGACAAGATGAAAATCATCGTCCCTCAAAAAGGAAACAACAAAAAATTATTGGAGCTAGTCCAAAAAAATGCTCACGATCATCTCGAGCGCAATATCAACCAAGCCAAGTGGCAACAGCTCAATGCTCTACAAGCTACCTTGAAATTAAATGTCCTGCCTAGGCGTATTGAAATATATGACATCTCCAACATCCAAGGTCAGCACCCTGTCGGCTCTATGGTAGTTTTCCAAGATGGCAAAATAGCTGCTGACCAATATCGTTGGTTCAAAATCAAATCAGTGACTGGACCAAATGACTTCTGGATGCTCCAAGAAGTATTGAGTCGTCGTCTCCAGCACAGCGAGTGGCCAGAGCCAGACCTGATCATCCTCGATGGTGGCAAAGGCCAGCTCAGTGTCGTCTCCCAAGTCTTACCCAAAAATTGGCTAGCCAAAACTATTGCCTTGGCCAAACGTGAAGAGGAAATATTTTTACCAGCTCGCTCCCAAGCTATCCAGCTACCTCGCCTTGGTCCTTTGTCACTATTTATCCAATATATGCGCAATCAAGCTCACAAATTTGCCATCAAAAATTATAGAAACTTACATAGTAAAAATTTACGTAATCAATCATAGCCTTGACTTTTTAACGACATTATGCTAATATTCAAAAAGTTAATTTAATCCTCAACATGAACAATATCTTGAACATCGTGCAAATCGTCATTTCTATTTTGTTAATAGTCGCGATTTTGTTACAACAAAAAGGATCAGGCTTGGGATCTACTTTCGGTAGTGATAGCGCTGTCTATCGCACCAAAAGAGGCGCCGAAAAATTCATTTTTCGTCTGACTATTGTCTTAAGCTTCTTGTTTTTGGCCTCTGCCTTAGCCAGCTTATTTGTAAGCTAAACTGGTTTAATATTAAAAGCTAAAAATATAAAACCCTCTTGGCAGCTGATAAAAAACTTCCTAATTTTGGCTAGCAAAAAAACTCAAAGTTTTTTACTAGCTTCTTTCTATTTAGCTAGAAAAATAAAAAGGTTTTTCTTCCCCAAGGAACAGCCCAATGACGATCAGCAATTGATCTTAAAATTGAATAAGAAAAAAATTCCTAGCTGGCACCAGTACAAACAATTGCCAAAATTCATGAGCCGCTTGGAAAAAGTTCAATTGTTGCTCGCCATTATTATTTTCTTTGCTTCCTTGACTGGCTTGACTTGGAGATTTTATCTCAAACACTCAGTAGAAAATCCCAGCTTTGGTGGATCATACACCGAGGGTATGGTCGGCGCTCCCTTTTATGTCAACCCAATACTAGCTACCAGCGACTCTGATCGTGATTTGGTGCGCCTCATTTATGCTGGCCTGATGAAGACTGATGGCAATGGCGTCCTACAGCCAGATTTGGCTAGTGGCTATACTATTGATGCCAGCCAAAGGCAATACACCTTTGAGCTCAAGCCAAATCTACACTGGCATGATGGCGAGACAGTCACAGCTGAAGATGTGATCTTCACTATCGAGAGCATCAAAAAAGCTGACTACAAGAGTCCCTATCGCTCCAACTTTGCTGGTGTCACTGTGCAGTCACTCAATGAAAATACCATCCAATTCAATTTGGACAAGGCTAATCCTCTTTTTCTTTCGGCCTTGACCATCGGCATATTACCAGAACATCTGTGGTACAGTATCCCCGCTATCGGCGCACCGCTGACTGAGCTCAATATCAAACCAATAGGCTCTGGTCCCTATGTCTTCAAAGCTTTGACCAAAGATCAAAGTGGCAACATCAAAACTTATACCCTAGAAAGTTTTGATCACTACTACGCTGGCCGACCATTTATCAAAGATTTGATTTTCAAATTTTACCCAGACTTTGATATGGCTGTCCAAGCTCTGCACAGTAAAAATATAGAAGGGCTATCCTATCTGCCAAATGAATTCAAAGGATCATTAAAAAATAATGACTTAGTGCTAAAAGAATTGCACAATCCTCGCTACACTGCTGTTTTTTTCAACCCCGCCAACAATGCCCTGCTCAATGAAGTCAATTTTCGCTGGGCTCTCGATGTCAGTGTGGACAAAGAAAGAATTGTCAGAGAGGCTGCCGAAAACAATGGACAAATCATCCACTCGCCAGTCTTGCCTGGAGACATCGGCTATGACCAAAACATCAAGACTGAATACAACGACCCCAACAAAGCAACAGAATTGCTCGACAAACTTGGCTACAAAAAAGAAGAAAACGAACAATGGCGTATCATCAAAAAAAGTAACAGCACTTCATCGCTTGAGCTAAAAATCACTACTATCGACCAACCAGAGATGACCAAAATAGCTTCTATAGTCAAAGAAAATTGGGAAGCTATTGGCATCAAGACTCAGCTCGAAATCATCCCTCGTGAGCGCATGCTCAAAGAAATAATCGAACCGCGTAATTATCAAATATTAATCTTTAGCGAACAATTAAATATCAACTCTGGACCATATTTGTTTTGGCATTCCTCCCAAATCAAGAGTCCTGGCTTGAATCTATCCAATCTCAGCAACAAAGATATTGATAAATATCTGGATCAAATACGCAATGCTGAAACTATGGAAGCAAAAATAGAACCTTTGAAAAAATTCCAAACTAAATTAACTGAATTAAATTTTGCTGTATTTCTTTACAGCCCTACTTATACTTATCCGACTGCTCGCAAGCTCAAAGGATTGGATCAGGTCCAATTCATCAATTTGCCGGCTGACCGCTTGAGTACAATCAACTCTTGGTATATCAAAACCAAGCGTTCTCTTAAATAATAAGCAACTAAAAAAATAACTATGAATGTAATTTCTGATTCGACTGATAGAATGCTACAAGCAAATTCTTCTGTCACTACTGGATCTCCAGCCAAAAAGACTACACACCGTGCGCCAAAAGCTGGTGCCAAACACGGCGCTCGTCCCCGCAAAAGTAAATTCCAAAAAAACTTTAGCGAAGGATTGACCGCTCAACCCCAAAAAACTAGCGGACACAAATCTGCGTCCAGACACCCCAAGCAGACTGTTGCTGCCAAAGGCAAACTACGCATCATCCCTTTGGGTGGCTGCGAAGAAGTCGGTCGCAATATGACTGTTTTTGAATATGAAAACGATATTGTGATTGTCGATATGGGTTTGCAATGGCCAGAGGAAGATATGCATGGCATTGACTATATCATCCCCAACACTACTTACCTCAAGGGTAAGGAAAAAAATATCCGTGGTGTCATCATCACTCACGGACACTACGATCACATTGGCGCTGTACCTCACCTCGCACCTATGCTTGGCAACCCAGTCATCTATGGCACACCCTTGACTCTTGGCATCATCGCCAAAAGACAAGAAGACTACAAGACTACTCCTTTGAGATTAAAATCTATCCAAAAAGATAGCATCTTACAACTTGGTAAATTCCGTGCTACTTTCTTTGGTGTGTCACACAATATTCCTGGGTCACTAGGTGTTATCTTGGATACACCTGCTGGCAAAGTAGTGCACACTGGTGACTTCAAGCTCGACCCCAATACTTCTGGTGATGCCCCAGCTGAAATAGCCAAAAT
Organism: uncultured Gammaproteobacteria bacterium; assembly: GCA_964443785.1. GTDB lineage: Bacteria > Patescibacteriota > Patescibacteriia > UBA1558 > GWA2-36-10 > CALMZN01. The sequence goes on along the minus strand of CAYUER010000002.1, from coordinate 4,245 downwards.
AAAAAACTTGGGCAAACAAAATATCTTGGCCCTGATGGCTGATAGTACCAATGCTACTGAGCCTGGCCATCAACTAGCCGAACATGACATCCAAGGTAATATCGATGAAATATTGAGCCAAGCACCAGCTCGCGTGATTGTTGGTACCTTTTCCTCACTCCTAGGTCGTATCCAGCAAATCATCTGGTCAGCTGAAAAGCTGGGCAAAAAAGTAATCATTGAGGGCTTTAGTATGAAGCGCAATGTTGAGCTAGCTCAACAACTTGGCTATATGACTGTCAAAAAAGGCACTATCATTGATTCCAAAGACATGCGCCACTATCCTGACAACAAGATCATCATCATGTGTACTGGCGCCCAAGGTGAAGACAATGCTGTGCTCATGCGCATTGCCAACAAAGAGCACCGCTCAATCAAGATAGAAAAAGGAGATACTGTGGTCTTTTCTTCTTCGGTTGTACCAGGCAATGAGCGAGCTGTCCAAAGATTGAAGGATGAGCTTTATCGCCTAGGCGCTGATGTCATCCACTATAAAATGATGGATGTGCACGCTGGTGGCCACGCCAAACAAGAAGACCTATCAGAGCTCATCAATATGGTCAAGCCTCAATACCACATCCCTATCTATGGCAACCACTCTTTCCTACGCATCCATGCCAAAGTCGCTTTGCGCTCTGGTGTCAAAGCAGAAAATATCTTTGTCGCTGACAATGGCCAAGTGATCGAGTTTGACCTCAATCGCAAAGGCACACTCACCAAAGAAAAAGTGCCTAGCGACTATGTCTTTGTCGATGGCCTAGGAGTCGGCGATGTCTCCAATATTGTATTGCGTGATCGCCAAATGATGGCTGAAGATGGCATGATTGTCATCATCACTACTATCTCTGGTAAAAATGGTAAGCTAGTCCACTCACCTGACATTATTTCTCGTGGCTTTATCTATATGCGTGAGCAAAAAGAATTAGTAGAAACTATCCGCACCAAAGTAAAAAATATTGTAAACGACCACAACAAAACAAATGCTCAAATAAACGAAGCCTATATCAAAGAGGCTCTCCGCAATGACCTTGGTCAATACATCTTTACCAAGACCCAGCGTCGTCCAATGATCTTACCAGTAGTGATAGAAGTCTAAAATAAAATAAATCCAGCCCCTCGCGAGGGGCTGGATTTATTTTATTTGATAAAACTAGGCAGTCTTATTACCGCAATATTTGCAGCTACTCTTGTGAGTAAAAATTTCAAACAAAGCTGACAAACCAACCAAAATATAAACGATTTTTGAAATCATGGCGCCTTGGCCACCAAATAATTCACCTACATCCCAACCCAATAAACCGACCAATAACCAATTTAGACCGCCAACTACTAGCAGTAAAAAGGTTATCATGTGTAGTCCCTTCATAATTTTTTATGTTAAAGGTTAATTAGCTTAATATAAGTATAGCATAAAAAAGTTATCAAATTAATAAGCAAGCAATATATCAAATTGACCACTAGCGCCAATTTAGCTACAATATCTATATATTATAATAAATTTATGGATAAACTAACCTCTGGTATAAAACCAACTGGAAAAATGCACCTAGGTAATTATTTAGGAGCAGTAAAAAACTGGGTAGAACTCCAAAGCACATACAACTGCTCTTTTTTCATTGCTGATCTACATGCTTTGACCATTGAGATAAATCAACAAACTTTACAACAACAAACTTTTGATTTAGCTGTTGATTTGTTGGCTATAGGTATCAACCCCAAAAAATCTATTCTTTTCAAACAATCTGATGTGATTGGTCATGCTGAGCTAGCTTGGATTTTTAATTGCTTATTGCCAGTGAGCGAACTAGAGCGCATGACTCAATTTAAAGATAAAAGCATCAAACAAAACGCCAATGTCAATGCCGGCCTACTCACCTACCCCGTTTTACAAGCGGCCGATATTTTACTTTACTTAGCTCAGTTTATACCAGTAGGTGAAGACCAAGTTCAACATCTAGAGTTAACTCGCATCATTGCTAGGAAATTTAATAACCGCTATGGAAAATTTTTTCCAGAAGTAAAACCAGTCCTCTCGCCAGCCAAGCGAATAATGTCGCTCAATGACTCCACCAAAAAAATGAGCAAGTCACTGGGTGAGTCAAGCTACATTGCTATCCGTGATGATGCTGAAACTGTTAGTAAAAAAATCAAAAAAGCCGTCACTGATGAGCAGGGTGTCAAAAATTTGTTGGAACTTTATTCTTATTTTGGTGATCAAAAAACACATAGCAAGCTAGCAAAAGATTTGAGCAGTGGTCAGCTAATGAATACTGAGTTGAAAGATGAGCTCACTAAAACTATACTAGCATTCTTGAAACCGACCCAAGAAAAAATAAAATACTACCAAGCTCACCCTAAAGAAGTAGAAAAAATACTCAATGATGGTGCTAAGAAAGCTCAAAAAATAGCTGATAAAAATCTCAAAGAAATCAAAAAAATAGTTGGTTTGAAAAAATAAAAAACAAGCCCTTCGCAAAGGGCTTGTTTTTTTAATTAAAGAAAATATTATTGAATAACAATAGGTCCATAGCCTGGTGACACAGAGCCATTCTCATTTACTACAAATAAATATACTGACTGACCGCTAGTAAATGAACCTTTGTTCACTGTAAATTGGATATTATTACCAGCTGAAGACCAAGTAGTCGGCAACTGCATTTCCCGATGAGTAGAATTTTCATAAACTGGATTATTACCAATTTCAATATGTGCCCTAGTATTATCTATATACATATCATCAATAAATACGGCTGTTGTATCACCTGGTACAAAATTAGCCACCATCAAACCAAGTAATACTGTATTTAACTGTAAAGATTTACCATCAAAACTACCTGGTAAAAAAATATTTTCTAAATTTTCCCAATTTTGCCTTTCGTAACCAACAATATCACCCATAGCCCAGCCATTATTTTGACCAATGTCATTAAGTGTTCTGCCCATTTGTACATGTACCCATTCCCCACAATTATCCCAACTAAAATAAGTATTACCTAAATTCATGGTATGGCCAGCGCCATCAACAGATACTTCTAACAATGGATCGCGACAAGGAGGTTGGCCGCCTATATTCATTGAACCGCCTTCATTATATACGCCACCGCCGCCAGCCTCTTGACTAGATGTAATTCTACTCATTTTTATCACACCCCAATCTTGACTCTCCACTCTGAACCAATAAGAAATAAATAAAGTATTAGATAATGGTGTTCTGAACCAATTAGTTTCCCACTGCCCGCGTAATTCTTCCTGTCCATTTACTATAAAAAGTCCGTTGCCAGGACGATCAACTGCATTATAAACTGCACGTGAACCAGAGTGAACTTGTCTATTAGTATACATCGCTCCGCCAAGTTTAGCAGAAAATAACTGAACCCATTCTGGTTGCACTGTATCTAATTTTGTATCAACTGGATAACTAGCACCTGCCTCAAAGTTGTCCCATTTCAAGGGAGCGGCAATAGATTTGGCTCCAAATCCACTGCCAGAAATACTGACTGTGCTACCATCACTGATTGTGCCAGAAATACCAGAAATTAGTGGATTGCCATTAGCAGGTGGTGTTATGACATTAACCACTCCTTGAGCTTGTGTAGAATTTCCGGAATAATTAAAAGCCGCATCATAAGCCCTGACTACATAATAATAAGTACCATTTGCTAAAGAAGTATTAATATAAGAGTTGGTAGTAGAAGTAGCAATCACTTGATAACCTGAACCACTAGTTTGCGATCTCAAAATATTATAGCCAGCTACACCATTGGCATCAGTCGAAGCTGTCCAAGATAAAGATATTTGCGAACCAGATGGCACAGCGCTCAGACTGCTTGGTATACTAGGAGCTGTGGTATCAGACACGGTCGATACGACCACTATAATCTGCGTAGAATTATTAGAATAATTCGAGGCAGCGTCATAGGCCCTGACTACATAATAATAAGTGCCGATAGATACACCAGTGTGAACATAAGAATTGGTATTAGTGCTGGCTACAAAAGTGCTATAAGGGCCACCACTAGTGGTGGACCTCCACACCATATAGCCAGTCACTCCAGAAGCATCTGTCGAGGCTGTCCAAGACAAAGAAACTTGAGAGCCAGAAACTGAAGCTGCAAGATTACTCGGCACAGTTGGCGCTGTTGTATCTGCTGTTGCCCCAGTAGTAGCATTCACAATACTAGTGTAGTTGGAATAATAAGAAGAAGT
>CAYUER010000001.1:59045-61851 GCA_964443785.1 uncultured Gammaproteobacteria bacterium | reverse complement strand
TACTTTTGCTGGGCTTCGAAGCTATCAGTAAAATCAAGAAAAAAAATGTAGGTGTGGGCTTGTGGAAATACGAAGAAAAAAATTTACTTACTCGTTTTTTCTTTATTTTATTAAATTTGGATTTTATTTTTTGCCAAATATTAGGCTCCCTAAAAATATACGCACCAGGACTATCATTGTTAATTATGGCCAAGAAAAGATAGGGCTTTATTTTTGAGATATGTTTACTGGACCAAAAATATTTTTTTCTAACAAAAATAAGTCTATATTATCCATCTCGCCTAATGTTTTTAGCGAATCATACTGATAGAGCTCAAAGGCATCTACTTTATTATTAATATAATAATAAGCGGTGAATGTTTTTCCCTCTTTTTTTTGTGCTAAAGAATACAGACCATAATCAAAGGGTAGATCCCATGATGAGCTGCCTTGATAAAAACGAATTAAATAGTTATTTGAACTTAAATTATTGTAAGATATGCGTAAAACTCTCTGATCGCCAAGATGGCTGATCGACCAGTCTTTGATAAAACTATCATTTTTAATATCAACTATATTTTGCTCAAAATACTTTAAACCATTGTCATCGGGACTATTTTTGCGTGTCCATAAAAATAAATTATCTTTTGCTCTAATCAAAAAATAATCACTCAGTGTGTCGGCCCAACGATCTGGCATGAGTAATGGCTTGGTATTATTTTGTAAATAGCGACTATTTCTATCACTTAAAGTAATTAAAAATTGACTCATGTCCAGAAAAATATAATCCACCTCCGGCAAAGAAAAATCCCATTCTGCAAAAGCAGATCTACCATAATAGGTGTAGTCAATGTGATATAAGACCTCTCTCAAGCTCAGCTCCGGTAAAAAAGATGGGTCGGAACAAACTGATGCACCTGAGGGAATGTCACTCAAAAATGACATCCTATTTTGATTATGATTTGGTAAAAAACTTTTCTTTATTACTTTAAAAAGTGGTGAAACAAAAAATAAAAAAAATATTACCGAAAAAATAAATAATGCAATAAAAAATATTTTATTATTATATATAAAAAATAAGTTCCCGTTTATTTTTTTATTAAAAATCTTCCACAAACCAAAAATATAAGCTAAATATGAGCCGGTTAAAAAAATAATAGAATAGTGGGTGTATATGTGGGCGCCATTTAAGCCGCCGTTTGTCATAATAAATTGCAAGAAGGGAATTATGGTGATTATTAAATATTTTTTAGCCAAAAATGGTATAAATAAAAAAAATGAAAAAAAGTACATTAATATAAACATGCTTTTTGGAGACAATATGTGCATTACAACATCTATTGGATTACGGAGCCATGTCAATATAATATTTGCAAAATTATCTCCCCCCAACCAATTGTAATAATTCAAAAATTTATAACTTCCAACTGGTGAATTAGACTTGATAAATAAAATAGCTATAATAAAATACAGTAGAGAAAATATTAAAATACTAAAAAATATTTTTCTAGATTTTTTTTCTAATAAAAATAAAAAGGACAAGCCAACAAACAAAAAAGCCGCATCCTCTCTAGTTAGTAATGTTAAAATATAAAATAGAAAAAATGTTTTTATTTTATTTTGTTGATAAAAATAAAAGGACCAAAAAAATAAAAAAGCCATTAAATGAAAAAAGTGAAATTCGTACATTAATTGATGATGGACCATTGGATTAAGCAGCCACAAGACGGAAATTAAGACTGCAAATAAATTGTTATTTGACAATCTTTTGGCTATCAAAAATAGTGGCCAAGCACAAAAAGCTGTAACCACCACTTGAATTAAAAGAAGCGTGGTGGCTGATTGCTTCAAAGCATAAAATGGCAACAATAAAACTAAAATTGGGGAAAAATGATCGGCAAAATAATTATTGAGAGTAATGGTTTCCTCAAACCAACGACCGTGTATAGTATTCCAAAAAGTTTGATTAAATATGGCTAGATCGGCAATATTGTAGCCAAAATAGTAATATTTTTTTAAAACTAGAAAAGAAAAAAGCAAAATAAAAAGAGCTATATTGCCCCACAAATATCGCTGACTATGTTTATCAATGCTATCCTTAATTTTTGCAATATAAGACATAAAACATTTAATAATATAGCAAATTATAGCACTTTTTGAGCTTTTTGGCACTTATATTTGACAATTTTTGATATTTAGTGTATAATATTATGATGCTCTCGTGCCCCATTGTGGGGCCCAAAAGTAAACCCGAACCTTGAAAGAGGTGTGTCATGCGAAAATTTCTTCTGATCACTCTGTGCCTGCTCCTTGGTCTGCTGGCCGGCTGCTCGGCCTTCCAGACTGAGTTCCGAGATGAGCAGGGACAAGCGCTGGATCATCCCTACGGAGATGAGCCGCCCATCGTCAGGCTGAGCTTTCACCTGAACTGGGATATCCCGGTCTTTGTCTCCGTCAATGGTGGGACCAAGGTGCCCCTGCCCTACGGCAGGACATTTCCGGTGGAAACCAGGGCTCAAAAATACATACAGTACGAGCTCTGGTGGATCGAGAGGATCGGTGGTAGCGACGACCGACTGAGTGGTGTGGAGCATCATGTCACCGGTCTCTACACCGGAGAGACCATCATCATCGATGAATTCCTGCTCCGCGGCTGGACCAAAATCGAGGTGGTGATCTACAACTCCAGTTCACAAGTCAAAACTTTCTCCTCGATGCAAGGTGGAAGTTTTACTCTCCGGCCGCAAGAGGAAAAAACTCTCTTTGTGGTAGCTGGTGACTTTGACCTCACCTGGAACGACAACAACGGCAATACCGTCCGTGGTCG
>CAYUER010000001.1:25794-58945 GCA_964443785.1 uncultured Gammaproteobacteria bacterium | reverse complement strand
TTGACTATGGTGTCTCTAGATTTTTTAATGGCGTCATTGTTGCCAGCGGCTGTCATCCATCTGAAGCCAGCCCAGAGAATCAAAACCAAAAATATACTGCCCAAAAAATATAACAGTACATTGATAATATCCACTATAATCTCTACTGGATCTTTATCTGTTTTTAGACCAGTACCCGAAGCTGCCTCTTGCAAAGACTTGCGCGGATCGACTGTCTGTGCACCCACAGATAGAGGTAATAATAATAAAATAGCCAAAAGGTATTGAAGCATATAATTCACACCCTAGTAGTCAAGCTAAGCTCGACTACTATAGTCTAGACTATATGTCTATGATATTACGCTAAAGTGTTGTTGTACAATGAGTTGATGACAAATTGAGCTGCAGCGTATGAAGCGAAAATGATGGCCAAGCCAACAACGGCTGAACCCATGATTTTCTTAGCTGAGTTGATTTTGTCGTCATTGCCTTGAGAAGTGAACCATAGAAAGCCGCCATAAAGGAATAATAAGACAGCGATACCACCCAAGAAATAAAGGGCAGTGTTGATGATGCCGGCCAACATGTCATACAAATCTCTTGAGCCGTCACCAGCCACTCTTATGTTTTGCAAAACATTTGTACCAAAATCTGATTCTACGTCCCTAGCCTGAGCCATGGCCATAGTTGGAGCCAAAAGCATTAAAGCAACTAATAATTTTTTCATTTCTTCACCCCCTTTCATTTTTTTGATTTTAATAATTAATAAATAAAGTACTTTGTGCTATTAATAGTATAGTGCAAAAACAGTAAAATATCAAGATAAAAAATTATCAAAGACGTAATCTAAGATGGCATAGCTGAAAAAAATCATAGCTAGACCAAAAATAGCCCAAATCAAGGTCTCTCTCCCTTTTTTGACCTTATCTGAATTGCCCTGCGAAGTGAGCCAGGTCAAGCCGCCCAAAACCAGATAAAGCAAGGCTATGGCGCCAACTATACCCAAAATTGCTTTGATAATAGTGTTGATCAGAGCCGGCACACTTTCGGCTGTCAGTGGATTGTCCAAATTAATTGTGCCTTCAGCTGCCCAAGAAACCATTGGCAGACTAGCTAAATAAAACAAGCCAATTATTTTTTTCACCCCCTTAAATAAATATTTTTGGGGTTTGTTCATGCTACGCATATTTTTGATGTTTTTCATTAATATATAATTTAGACGGCTATTTCACAGATTTAAAATTTCAGCTGAGCTTAAATTTTATTGAGCGAGATAAATATTTTTATTGTTGTAAACCATCTATAGTCGCTTTCATCCAAGTAGCGGCTGCTGAATTTAAATAAGAATCTAAGACTGCTGAACCACTCTCGTAAAGAATGCAGACATTATTGGTGTTGCCTGGGCATTTATTACTCAAGTGAAATGCCCCTGCATTACTAGTAATGTCATTGCAGGCAAATCCAAGGCCGTAAAAATCTAAAGATTCCTTGTTGCTTGGTATCATGTTGATCAGGGCACACTTCGTCACACAAACATCTTGAAGTTCTGGACCGCTACAAACATAATTTAGCTCCGAGGAATTACAAGCTTCACCCTGAGCCTTACCACTACACTCTCCGCCGGTCTGTTCTTGACGCGGCATGGGGGTGCCAGTAATTTTATAATCCGACTTGACATTCAAAATATTGTTGACAAAAAAGTTTAATAATAGGTAGCTAGTAAAAGCAATCGCTAGAGCAATAAGCGTGTTGACCATGGTCCTTTGACCATTGCGCACCTTTTCTTGATTGCCCTGGGAGCTCATGAGCTGAAAACCACCGACCACAAAATACAGCAAAGCCACTGCCCCCATAGCACCCAATAAAAGACGGATCAAGGAAATAAAACCAGCAGCCACATCAGCCAACTGACAATTGCCACTCTCTATACAAGACAAAGAATCCAAAAATCCTGGAGCTGGAGCAGCTTGAGCTAGCAGTGGTAAAAATAAAATAATTAATATTATTTTTAGATACTTCATTCTATTTGGCGATAAGTTTGGTTGACTCGATCAATGAATAACTCTAGATCATCTTCATTGCTCAGATCTATCTTGTTGTCTACCAAGCCATTGATAAACTCGGCTAAGTAGGCCTCAGCTTTAGGAAAATCATAGCCACTGTACCAATTGTCGGCTGTCAAAACTTGACTAGCAAAAATAGCAATGTCTGGATTATTTTTTTGTTCATTGACTAGCGAGCGCAAGGCTGTTGGCTTTTTATTTTGCTCCAAATATTTTTTGACATTCTGGGCGCTGGCAGTATTTTGGACAAAGTTCCAAGCTACATCAGTATTTTTGGACTTTTTGGCTACAACATTGACCCAATAATCGGCATAATACTTGGTGCCCTGAGCACCTTCAGTCTGTGGGAAATTGGTCACCCCCCACTCAAAAGGGACACCCTTGGCTCGCAAGGCATCAGCGTGATAGCTATAGCCAAAAAAATAAGCTAGCTTACCAGCACTAAACATATCAAAAGCATTTGGTAAATTTTTATCCCAAGAATAAGAAGCTAAACCGGGTCTAGCAAAGCTAGTGTAAAAATTGATGGCCTCGGCAAATCTAGCCGCTGATTGCTTGTTGCTCACTGGATTAAATTTGCTTCCCTTGAGCTGCACATCGGTCTGAAGCATCAAGCTGGAGACTATATCAAAGTATCTCGGTATGTTGTCAGCACCTCCTAGGGCGACAGCGGACTGAACTATCTTACCATCAGTGTTGACCTTGGTCAGCTGACTGGTCTGATCTACCAGATCGTTAAAGGTCACTATTTTTTCTGGCAAGCCAGCTTGGTCTAGCAGGTCTTCATTGTAAAAGGTTACCATAGTATCTAGTGAGTAGGGCAAAGCATAGACCTGGTTATTTTTAATGACATTATTATAAACAACATCAACATACTGAGATTTGATGTCATTGGCCGTCAAACCCTTGATTGTCTGCAGGCTAATAACTGTCTCCTTCTTGAGTGTGCCGCGGACTTCTTGCACTGGTATCTTGACCGTACTAGGCATGGGCACAATACGATTTTGATATTTGTTGATCCAGCTAGCTGGAATAGCAAAAATATCCGGACCCCTGTCATCAGCCCAGGCTTCTAGCAATTTTCTTTCATATTCTTCGTAGCGCAATTGTTTGTAATCGACTTTGACAGTTGGATGGCTAGCCTCATAGGCGCCAATCAAAGCTTTGAGCTGCTCAGGACTATCCCAAACACCCCAATAAGTCACGCTCACTGGCTTTGACTCACTCGCTGAATTACAGCTTAGACCTTTGCAGCCAAAACCAGAAGTGATCATAAATACTCCTAGTAAAAATAGTGTGATGATCTTGTATTTGCGCATATTAATTCACTAATTGGCGTAAATATTTTTTTAATTCTTTTTTAAAATCTGATCTCTTCAAGCCAAAGTGTAATATAGCCTTGATAAATTCTAGCTTATTACCACAATCATAGTACTGACCATCGTAGAGACAAGCGTAGCCCGCCCTTGCCTTGATATAGCGAGCAATCGCATCAGTCAACTGTATTTCACCACCAGCGCCAGCTTTTTGCTGATTCAAAAAATCAAAAATTTCTGGAGTCAGGATGTAGCGACCAGTGACCGCAAAATTTGATGGCGCTTTGCTAGCTAACGGTTTTTCGATCAATTTCTTAATCTCAACAACTCGTTCGTCTATTTTCAAGGGGTCAACAATACCGTACTTGTGTGTTTCGTTTTTATTTACTCTAGTGACTCCCAGTACTATGTCATTGTACTTTTCATAAACTTGCATCAGCTGCTTGATGGCTGGCACGCGTGCGTCAATAATATCATCGCCAGATATGACGGCAAAGGGCTCATCACCAATCAGCTCTCTAGCTGTCAAAACAGCGTGACCCAAGCCTTTTGGTGTTTTTTGACGCACATAAATAAATTTGGCCATGTCAGAGATTTTGAGCATTTCGGCCAGCTCTGTTTTTTTACCTTTTTGACGCAAGCGATATTCGAGCTCAAAATTACGATCAAAGTGGTCTTCGATAGCTCGCTTGTTGGCTGAGGTGACAAAAATAATTTCTTCAATGCCCGCTTGGACGGCCTCCTCTACTATATATTGAATAATAGGTTTATCAACGAGGGTCAACATTTCCTTGGGCTGAGCTTTGGTGGCTGGTAAAAATCTAGTCCCGAAGCCAGCTACTGGTATAACGGCTTTTTTAATTTTTTTCAAAGCTTGCAGATTGGCCATCGCAAAAAGAAAATTTATAAATTTGAGCGTCAATTTAATATGACGAACAACTATATTATACTAAAATCTACGCTGCCTGTAAATCTCTGCTCAGCTGTTTGGCCCTAATAGTCAAAACTAAAAAAATAAAAAATAAAAGGCTCAAATCATTTTTAAAATACGGCACATCAACCAAGCCATGTACCAACCAAATAATCCACAAAAATAACAGTGGCCAAGCTAGTTGATGTTTTTTCAAAAATAAATTCTTTAGCTCTTGAAAAATAAAAAATAAAATTAAACAAAAAGCTACTAGGCCCATTAGACCGAGCTCTGTCCAAAAATTGAGAAATACATTGTGTGGATACAAAAATATTTCCAGCCAGGCGTCGTGATGATAGGGAATTAATTTTAGCTGATAGCCGCCCAAACCAGCACCAGTAAACCAATTGTCTTGCAAGAGTTGCCAAGTCTCCTGCCACTGACTACTCCGTATTTCCAAGGAGCTGGCCTGCAAATCCAAAACCGGATGAAAAAGCTGTTGGTAAAAACTACGCCCCAAATTACTCAAGGCCAACAATGCTAGTAGTGATAAGCCTAGCGTAAAAAATACTAATCTCCCCCGACTATCACTGAACTTTTTATAGGCATGATAAGCGGCAAAAATAACAGCGCTAACAATAAAGCCAGCTAGCGCACCTTGGCTGACCGCCCACCAAGATAAAAATAAGCCCAAAATGCCAACCAATAAATACTCCCATTTTTTTCGCCAAAAAAAATAGTAAGCCACCAAAAACCCACTAAAGGCGGCACTTAATAAGCTTAGGGCATTGGGATAAGCAAAAACTGCTGTCAATCTTTTGACATTAGGATGGTCATAGGCGGCTGGCAAATTGGCCCCTGTAAAATTTTGGATGATCGCAAAAATAGCTAAAGAAAAAATCAAGGCTGCCAGCGACTTAACCACAAAATAATAATCCTTGTGACTTTTGATGCTTGAAAGTAACACCACAAAAAATAAAACTGGCTCCAAAAAATAAGCTCGCCACAAACCCAAGGCCTTGATAGTCGGATTGAAAAACCAAGCCAGCAAGCTAATGGCTAGCCAAGCCAAGATAATAAGGCACCATTTTTTATCCAGTATAAAACTTTGCCAAAATTTAAGGCTATAAGCTCGCTCTTTAAACAACCAAACAAAAAATATAACAATAATCATTACTTCCAAAAAAGTTGAGGGCAATGATAGTATTTCGAAACGCCACAAATAGCTGGGCAGCAAAACAATAATCGCTCCCAAGGCCCACAAAATATTTTTGCGAGCAAAATATCCAAAAATAATGGCTGCTACAAAAATAAAAAACAAATTAAACATTTTGACTACTTATTAAATAATAATTTTAAATCCTCTTTTTTTATACCCTTAAAAATAAACAAGAGTGACAAATAGGTGGCGCTCAGCAAGAAGCCTAAAAACAAAACTGGCAAATAACTTAAAGGAAAAAATAGGACAAAACAAATAAGGGCTGATAAAATAGCTCGCCACAAAACATTTTTTTTGAGGCTAAGCTTGGCCTTCTTCCTAACTACAGAATAGGCTGCCCACCAAATAAATATCTCTACCAATACTGTGATGATAGCTGCTGCCCAAAAAGAATAGGCTGGTATAAAAATAAAATAGGCTGCTAGGCCAAAAATAGCGGCCAAAAAATAATACTTGAGCATCTGTTTTTGGCTATCGAGTGCCACCACCAAATAAGTAAACATTGTACCAAAAAATATCGCCACAATAGCTAATACCAAAATATTGAGAATTGGTCCGGAGGCAACAAATTCTGGTCCGGTCACCAAGAGCATAATCTTTTTGCTCATAAACCAAACAAGCAAAAGCAGCCAGATGTTGATGATGACAAAAAAATTAAAGGTGCCCTGTTGTATTTTTTGCAATTGTTGCAGGTCTTTTTTTTGCCAGGCCAAAACAAAAAGTGGCAAAATCAAACCCATGAACATGTGCGGAAAAGTGGTCAAAACTTCCAAAACCTTGTAGGCCGCACCATAAAGACCGACATTGGCTGCCGAATGATAGGCTGACAAAATCAGGGTATCAGCCTTAAAATAAACCAAATTCAAAACCACGCCCAAAGAAAGTGGCCAGGCAATACGAAATACTTTTTGCCAATAGACAAAGTCCCATGACAAGCCAATATTTTGATGTCTTTGAATAAAAATCCAAAGCAACACAAAACTAGCAGCCGAAGCAAGGGTGTTCCAGAATAACATTTGATTCATCGTGCCGCCATTTTGGTAAATATAAATAAGTGGAATAAGATAAGCCAGCTTGGCCACTAGGGTCACCAGGGCTGCTCTGGCCATATCAAAATATTTGGCAAATACTGCCGTCAGTGTAGAAATCAGACTTTGCCAAAAAAATGCGCCGGCCAAAATCAAAACTCCAGTTTTAACGGCCGCATCATAAGGGAAAAATTTTATCAGCACTGGCGCTAAGGCAAAAACCAAAATGGCGGAAACTAAACGAATAGTAAAAATATTGTCTATTCTCTTTTTTTCTTCTTGCTTGTCTGTAGTGGCCGAAACTTGATTCAAGAGAGTCAAATACAATCCTAGATCAGCTAGGGTCATAATAGTCTGCAAAAAAACAAAAATAGTGGTATAAATACCAAATTGAGTTTGACCCAAAATACGAGCAATTATACCAATGTTCACCACACCAATAACAATATCAAAAAATCTAATGACCACTTGCCAGGCGGTGTTGGTAAATATTTTATTAGCTGCTGACATGAATCTATTATACTAATTTAAGCTAAATAAAACAAACCCGCCCAGCTCTTCGCGAAGGGCTGGGCGGGGACATTAATATAGTCTCTAGTTTTCTGTTTCGGCAGATTTATGTGCTTTCCAAACTTCTTTTTTTATTTCCGCTATCAGGTCTTGATTGTCTTTAAGATAGGCTTTGGCGTTTTCACGACCAACACCTAATTTTATCTCACCATAAGAATAAGAGTTGCCGCTCTTACTAATCACGTGGTATTCCAGACCCATATCCAAGACGTCACCAGCCACTGAGATACCTTCGTTGTACATGATGTCAAAGGTACAAGCTTTGAAAGGGGCGGCTACTTTATTTTTCACCACCTTAGCCTTGACCTGGTTGCCTATTATTTTTTCTCCTTGCTTGATTTGAGCTGAGCGCCTCACCTCTATCCTGACCGAAGAATAAAATTTTAAAGCATTGCCGCCAGTTGTTGTTTCTGGATTGCCAAAAAATACCCCAATTTTCATCCTGATTTGATTAATAAAAATTACCAAGGTATTACTCTTGCTGACAATGCCGGCCAATTTGCGCAAAGCCTGACTCATCAATCTAGCCTGCAATCCCATGTGCTGATCACCCATCTCGCCCTCTATCTCGGCCCGAGGAACCAGAGCAGCCACTGAGTCAACAACCACGACACCAATACCGCCTGATCTGACCAAGGTTTCTACTATTTCCAAGGCTTGCTCACCGGTGTCTGGCTGGGAAATCAACAGCTCATTGACATTGACACCAATACGCTTGGCGTACTCTGGGTCTAAAGCGTGTTCAGCATCCACAAAAGCCGCTACTAGACCAGATTTTTGTGCTTCAGCGACAATGTGCTGAGCTAGAGTGGTTTTGCCAGAGGCCTCTGGACCATAAACTTCGATGATCCTACCCTTGGGCACACCGCCAACACCCAGGGCCAAGTCTAGGGATAAGCAGCCGGTACTTATCGCCTCGACATTCATGGCCTTGGCCTCGCCGAGACTCATGATAGCCCCATCGCCAAAACGCTCTCGAATTTGATCAATGGCTGTTTTGGTCGCCTGATCTAAATTAATTTTTGCTTTTTTTTCTTGTGCCATATATACAAATAGCTCCTTTCTGCAAACCTGCCTGCGAAAGTTTGCTATTAATTATTCTAAAGATTCTCTTAAAATTAAAATCTCTATTTTTTTTGTTCGACTATGCTTATTTTTAGCACTTATTTCTAAAGTATTCAAGCCCACTGTCAAATTGACTGTTTTTTTGAATCGACCCTCCTGATCAAGCACTATCAGCTCGTCGTTGATGTTGAGCTGAGCCTCAGCTTGAGTTTGACCGACAATTTCTACACTCAAATCTTTGGTTTTGAGGTTGTTGCTTGGGCTGATAATTTGTAAATCTGGTGGGGCAATAATATTTACTATCTCGTAAGTCAAATAAACAAATAAACTGCCCATGACCAACCAAATGATCGACCAACGAATAAAGCGGGGTGTCAAAAAATTAATTTGTTTAATTTTTTTATTATTTTTTATCTCAGAGCCAGAGCTTATCTTGTTGACTATTTTTTTTTCTAGTTGATAATCTAGCAAAAGCTCGTTAGCATTGGTCTCATAAAAATTAGCTATTTTTTTGAGCCAAGCTCTGACATAGATATCACCCGGCAAACTATCGTATTGACCACCTTCTAAAGACAAAATATATTTTAATGGTATGTTTAATTTTTTAGCCAAAAGCTCCGCGCTAATTTCTTTGTGGTTGCGGAGATTTTTTAGTTTGTCGGCGATGGTATGAGTGCGCTTGAGTTCTTTACGTTCAAAATTGGCCATAGTCTAATAATTTTTCTGATCTTGACTAGCTAAATATTCTTCATCATCTATTGATTCATCCTCACTGTCTACCTCTATCTCTTGTTCATCAAGAGCTGAAGAAAAATTTTCTTCTAATTCACCCTGCTTAATCAAAACATCGCGAGGCTTTGAACCATCTGCTGGACCAACCACGCCCATCTCTTCCAAAATATCTAGCAACCTAGCGGCACGAGCATAGCCGACTCTGAGACGACGCTGCAAAAGGGTAGCTGAGGCCTTACCTGCTTTGATTACTATCTCTTTGGCATCTTCAGCTAGACTGTCATCCTGATTGTCATAGCCTCCGCCCATCACGGTCGAGCCGCCAGCTTGACGCTCAGTGACCTTGGGATTGTATTGTGGCTCACCCTGCTCTTTGATAAAGGCCACTACATCATTTATTTCTTCGTCGGTCACATAGGCTCCCTGAATACGCTTGAGTTTTGAAGCATCAGAGGTCATAAAAAGCATGTCTCCTTTGCCCAATAATTTTTCCGAGCCGGAGCTGTCCAAAATTGTTCTCGAATCCATAGCCGAAGCAACGGCAAAGGCAATGCGAGAGGTGATGTTTGCTTTGATAAGACCGGTGATCACATCAACCGATGGCCTCTGTGTTGCTAAAATCAAATGAATGCCAGCTGCTCTACCCAATTGAGCAAGACTAACGACGGCTGCCTCTACTTCTTTGGCAGCTAGCGACATCAGAGCGGCAAATTCATCAACTATTACTACATAGTAAGGCAACCTATTGACTATGACCGACTTGTTGTATGATTCAATATTTCTCTTATTAGCTGCTTGTAGTAATTTGTAACGCTCGTGCATTTCATTGACCACAAAACGCAAGGCATTAATGGTTTTATCAGTTTCATTGATTACTGGCGATTCTAGATAGACAATGTCATTGTAAACAGAAAGCTCTACTCGCTTAGGGTCGATCAAAATAAATCTCAAATCATCAGGTGAATTCTGATACATTAGACTCAAGATGATATTGTTGATACAGACTGATTTACCAGCACCAGTGGAGCCGGCGATCAATAGGTGGGGCATGCTAGCTAAATTGGCCATAATTGCCGCCCCCGAAACATCCTTGCCCAAGGCAATGCTGAGATTAGTTTTTCTACGGGTGTAGGCTGTACTCTCCAAAACATCCCGAAGCTTGACGGTCGACACTGTTTGGTTGGGCACTTCGATACCAACTAGAGATTTGCCCGGAATTGGTGCCTCCATTCTAATCGGATGGGCAGCGAGAGCTAGAGCCAAATCATTTTGCAGGGTCAAAACCTGAGAAAGACGAACGCCTTCGGCTGGCCTGAGGGTGTACTGGGTCACTGTTGGCCCAACATTTACCTCGCCCATAGTCACATCAATGCCAAAATTCTCAAAGGTCCTTTTTATTTTTTGAGTGTTGGCCTCGATGTCACCAGAATCTGGCTTGGTGGTTGAGCGATTCAACAAATCGATTGGTATAACAATTTTTTTGCGGGGGCGACGAGTTGTTTCGCTGTGATCCTCGCCAGCGCTGGGCTCTTCTTCTTTTTCTGCCTCAACCGCAATGTGTTCCTCTTTTTTCTCCACCTGCTCGGGCAACTCAACTGTATCAGAGACAAACTCCTCCTCTGCCTCTTCCTCTTCTGTGGGGTGTGGTGGTAAAATCTTTTCTTTGAGTAGACCAAAAGATTTTGCTCGAGAACTAATATCTTTAAAAGAAGTGTTGAGGCTAACAAAAAGACCGATAATAAGCAGAGCAACAAAAACGGCCAGTGAGCCCCAAAAGCCCAGTAGAGCAGAAAAAGCATAACCAATGCCGTAGCCTAGAGCTCCACCACCGGTGCCCTCTCGCGTAATATCAGAAAAACTATAGTCGCTAACCAAAAAATTGAATAAACCAGTAAAAGAAAGCATCAAAAAAAATAAACCCAAATAGGTGGGAAAAGTAAGTCGTTGTTTTTGACTGCGTAATAAAAAATAACCCAAAAGTAATAAAGTCAAAATAAATAGCCAGTCTGCCCAGCCAAACAAAAAGCCCAGGCCATAATTAAGCGCTCGACCAAAAGCACCAGCTAAATTAAAAAATGATAAAATTGATAGAAAGGCCAGCAAGAAAACTAAAATGGTGACAATGGCCCCCTTGGTGTCGGGCGAAATATTAAAACCAGTGGCCAGATCTTTTTCTAATTTTTCCTCCTGCTTTTTTTTATTTTTTTTGGACATAATAAAAGGCTTACCTTGTGTCTAATTTGTCTTTATATTTTATCACAATACTAAAGAAAGATAAAATAGACGCAAAACTAAAAACCCCCATAATCTGGGGGTTTTTCTTATTCTTTTTCTTCTTGTCCAAATCCCGTACCGGCTGGTATCTTGCGACCAATAATCACATTTTCTTTCAGGCCGCGCAAATGATCTATTCTGCCGGATATAGCAGCGTCAATCAGCACTCTTGCTGTTTCCTGGAAGGAGGCGGCCGACAAAAATGAATCTGAGGTTAGAGCAGCCTTGGTAATGCCCAGCAATAAAACCTCGCCTCTGGCAGCTTGACCCTTGGTTTTCAAATTGGCTTCGGCAAACTGTGTACTAGTAATTACCTCGCCTGGTAATAGGTCAGTATCGCCAACATCTTTTATTAGAATTCTAGAGAACATTTGTTTTACTATCAGCTCAACGTGCTTGTCATTGAGATTTTGTCCTTGTAGAGAATAAATACTCTTGATCTCCTTGATAATATATTTTTGTACGGCTAGCTGTCCTTTGATTTGATAAAGCTCATGCAAGTCGACACTACCCTCAGTCATCGACTGACCCTCGCTCACGATGTCTTTATTTTTGACATAGAGTTTGTAGCCAGCTGGAATAATCACATCAATAATTTCATTTTTGTGACTAATAATTTGTAGTTGATCTTCTGTTAGTTTGGCAATGCCTGCAAAACCAGCTCTAACTTCTTGCTCTTCGTTGATGATCAAAAGTTGATCTTTGGTAATCTCTTCGCCGTCTTTAACTTTGAGCTCCATTGACTTGTCTAAATCGTATTTGGCAATGCGTGCTCCCTGTGGCTCAATCTTAACTATGCGATTATCTTTGCTAATCAACTTGTTGGTCTCGTCTATCAAGACAATGCCATTGACCGGGGCAATGATCGCTGGTTTTTTTGGCAACCTGGCTTCAAAAAGCTCCTCTACTCTTGGTAAACCCTGAGTAATATCACCCTCGGATACACCACCGGTGTGAAAGGTTCTCATGGTCAGCTGAGTGCCTGGCTCACCAATACTTTGGGCAGCCACAATACCCACTGCTGTGCCGCTCTCCACAAGTTTGTTGTAGCCAAGATCATAGCCATAACATTTTTTACAGACTCCCCGAATAGATTTGCAGGTCAAGACTGAGCGAATGCGGACAGACTCTGGGTCGGCCTTGGCAATGTGATCAGCTAAGTCCTTGGTGATCAGGGTGCCTTTTTTGATCAAAACTTTTTTGGTGGCAGGATCTTTAATATCTTCAGCTATGGTACGGCCGATAATTCTGTCGTGCAAAGGTTCATTCAAAGATCTACTCTCTTCTTTGTCAATCAACAAGCCTTCAGTGTCAGCACAATCATCCTCCAATACAACAACATCTTGTGAAACATCGACCAATCTGCGAGTCAAATAACCAGCACTGGCTGTACGCAAGGCTGTATCTGACAAACCTTTTCTAGTGCCGTGAGTGGAGATAAAGTATTCCAAAACATCCAAGCCCTCTCTAAAGCTGGCTTTGACTGGCAGCTCAATGACTTCACCAGCTGGGTTGATCACCGTACCTTTCAATCCCATAATCTGCAACATCTGCGACCAGGTACCACGAGCGCCAGAGTTGATGATGGAGGCAATGGCATTTTCTTGATCAAAAACTAGTTTGCATTGTTCGCTGATGCGATTCTTGATTTCATTCCAGACCTCAATTACCTTGATATAGCGTTCATGGTTGGTCAAAAGACCGTTGTTGTACTGTTCTTTGATTTCTTCGACCTGCTTTTCCGCCTCTTTGATCAAGGCTGCCTTGGCTGGCACTTGTGGTATATCATCCATACCCCAGGACATACCAGAGGAGGTGATATAGCGGAAGGCCAAGTCTTTGATGTCGTCTAACAATTGAACCATCCTATCATGAGGCAAGACACGAAAAGCTTCAGCAATAATATTCTTCATGCCTTTTTTGTCGACAGCTATGTTTACAAAAGATAGCTCTTTGGGCAAAATCTTATTAAACAAAATTCTACCCATAGATGTCTCGACGACTTGGTTGTTGAGTTTCGATACTCTTACTTTTATCAAATCTTGTAATTTTATCAGGCCAAGCGTAAAAACTTTTTCAGCCTCATCCTCGTCTGTAAAAACACCGGCTACTTTGGCGTCTTTGTGTATGTAAGTCATGTAATAACCGCCCCAAACCATGTCTTGAGTAGGCATGGTCACCGGCTCTCCGGTGGCTGGTTTTAACAAATTGTTGGCTGACAACATGATGGTAGCGGCCTCTTCCTTGGCCTCTTCGGTCAAGGGCACATGGACAGCCATCTGGTCTCCGTCAAAGTCAGCGTTAAAGGCTGTACAAACTAGCGGATGTAGCTGAATAGCTTTACCCTCGATCAAAACTGGACGAAAAGCTTGGATACCTAGACGATGCAGAGTGGGAGCACGATTCAATAAGACATGAGCATCTTTAATAATATCTTCCAGTATAGCCCAAACTTCTGGGTGACCGGCCTCAATGTATCTATTGGCACTACGCACATTGTGCACTAGCTCTGCTTTGATCAACTTGGAAATAACAAATGGTCTAAACAATTCTAGAGCCATGGTTTTTGGCAGACCACATTGATGCAATTTAATGTGTGGTCCGACCACAATGACCGAACGACCAGAGTAGTCCACGCGCTTACCTAACAGGTTTTGTCTAAAACGACCCTGCTTACCCTTGAGCATATCAGCAATACTCTTGAGCATTCTTTTTTGACCGGTTGAAGCTGTGACAGTTTTACCATGTCTAGCATTATTATCAATCAAAGCGTCGACCGCCTCTTGTAGCATTCTTTTTTCGTTGCGCTGAATAACTTCTGGTGCATTCAATTCTTTCAATCTCTTGAGACGATTGTTGCGGTTGATAACACGGCGATACAGGTCGTTCAAATCAGAAGAAGCAAAGCGTCCGCCATCTAGCTGTACCATCGGGCGCAAGTCTGGAGGAATGACTGGTATAGTAGACATAATCATCCACTCTGGTCTGATTTTATTGATGATCAAACTCTTAATCAAGCGAGAGCGTCTGATTAGTTTTTTGGTCTTGGAGGGGATAGCTGTCCTAATCTCTTCTTCGAGGGCTTCTAAAGTTTTTTGTAGATTGATTCTCTTGAGTAAATCAAAGATTGCTTCGGCGCCAATACCAGCTTCAAAAACATGTCCGTAGCGTAAAGAAATTTCCTGATATTTATTTTCAGAAAGGATTTGCAACTCGTGTAAATCTTTTAATTCTTTAAAGGCTGTGTCAGCGGCTTCTTCTAGTGTTTTGATTTTATCAATCTTAGCAACATTGAGAGCCAGCAATTCCTGCTCAATTTTTTTATCAACTTTTTCCTTTGACTCACCATCAGCCAACA
This sequence comes from uncultured Gammaproteobacteria bacterium, assembly GCA_964443785.1. Taxonomy (GTDB): domain Bacteria; phylum Patescibacteriota; class Patescibacteriia; order UBA1558; family GWA2-36-10; genus CALMZN01. Next base: position 44,431 of record CAYUER010000001.1, on the reverse strand, counting down.
TCTTTACTTTGCGCTTGTTGATCTCTTGTGAGCGTTGGTTGAATTCGTTGTCGATTTGTTTACGCTTGCTCTTGAGCTCGGTCTTGATTTGTTCGAGAGTTTCCTGTCTGGCTGGTTCATCAATCTTGGTAACTATAAAAGAGGCAAAATAAATAATTTTTTCTAGGGACTGTATGCTGAGATCCAAAACCAAGCCAATTTTTGATGGTATGCCGCGCAAAAACCAGATGTGAGAAACCGGGGCAGCCAAATCAATGTGACCCATTCTTTCACGTCTGACCACAGCACGAGTGACCTCTACTCCGCACTTATCGCAGACTATACCCTTGTATCTAATGCGCTTGTATTTTCCGCAATAACACTCCCAATCCTTGGTTGGTCCAAATATTTTTTCACAAAACAATCCATCTTTCTCTGGTTTTTGGGTGCGATAATTGATGGTCTCTGGCTTCAAGACTTCGCCGTGTGACCAGCCATGAACATCCTCTGGGGACGCCAGGCGCAGCTTGATAGCATCAAACTCCAAGACTGTGTTCTTGTCGTTACCAACGAAAGTTGTTTTTGTTGATGATGGGGTTGGCATATTTTTATCTCTAGTTTATTTATTCTTGACCCTCTTCTACCGTCGAATCGCTAGCGGGCATATCCATGATAATGGGCGCTTGCTCGTCTAGTATTTCTCTGGTTTCTTGATCGACATCTTCTACCTTTCTTTCTCTTTGACCGATCAGCTCTACTTCGAGTCCTAGACCTTTTAGTTCTCTGACTAAAACATTGAAAGATTCTGGTATGTTCAGACGAGTGATGGGCTCACCCTTGATGATAGCCTCATAAGCTTTTGATCTACCTGGCACATCATCGGATTTGATGGTGATCATTTCTTGCAGGGTATTGGAGGCGCCGTAGGCTTCTAGAGCCCAGACTTCCATTTCACCAAAACGCTGACCACCAAACTGAGCCTTGCCGCCCAATGGTTGTTGGGTCACCAGTGAGTATGGACCAATTGATCTCTGGTGGATCTTGTCTTCTACCAAGTGATTGAGCTTCAACATGTAGGCTACGCCGACCGTGGTTTGGTGTTCAAATGGTTTTCCATTGCGACCATCATAAAGCTGTATCTTGCCGCTTTCTGGCCAACCAGCACGCACCAGCTCTGAACGAATGACGCTCTCTGGCACGCTGTTTAGGGCTGGGCTGGCAACTTTGTAGCCCAGGGTTCGAGCAGCTAGACCCAAGTGAGTTTCTAATAACTGACCAAGGTTCATACGAGAGATAACGCCCAGGGGATTCAAGATGATATCAACTGGTGTACCGTCGGCCAAGAAAGGCATGTCAGCGTCAGCTACTATTCTAGAAATGACACCCTTGTTTCCGTGGCGACCAGCCATCTTGTCACCTACTTGTATTTTTCTGAGCTGGGCAATAGTAATCTGAATGGTTTTAATAACGCCGGCTGGCAACTTATCGCCCTTGTCACGAGAAAATATTTTGATATCAATTACCTTGCCACGCTCGCCGTGCTTTATGTACAAAGATGTATCGCGAACATCTTTGGCTTTTTCACCAAAAATTGCTCGCAATAATTTTTCTTCAGCTGAAAGCTCGGTTTCACCTTTTGGTGTGATCTTGCCGACTAAAATATCACCAGAGGAAACATTGGCACCAATACGGACAATACCTTCGCGGTCTAAGTCTTTTAATTTTTCTTCGCTGACATTAGGAATGTCACGAGTGATCATCTCTGGTCCTAGCTTGGTATCGCGAACATCGACTGAATAATCCTCAATGCTAATCGAAGTATAAAAATCATCTCGCACTACTCTCTCTGAAACTAAAATAGCATCTTCATAGTTACCACCATCCCAGGTCATATAGGCTACTAGGACATTTCTACCTAGAGCAAGCTCTCCTTGATCAGTAGCAGCGCCATCAGCAATGGCTTGACCTTTTTTGACATGCTCACCCTTGTTGACTATGGGGTGCTGATTCATGCTGGTAGAGGTATTGGAACGAGAAAATTTATTCAAATGATAAACGGTGGCCACACCATCTTTGTTGGTCACTTCAATGTTACGACCATCAACCATGCTGATCTCACCATCTTCTTTGCTGACTACCACTTGACCAGAGTCAATGGCGGCCTTGGCTTCAACGCCAGTACCAACGATTGGGGCTTCTGGCTTGACTAGGGACACTGCTTGGCGTTGCATGTTTGTACCCATCAGAGCACGGGTGGCATCATCATTTTCCAAAAATGGAATCAAGCCAGTGGCAATACTGATAATCTGGTGAGGAGCAACATCCATCAGGTCGATTTTATCTACTGTGTCAAAAGTAGGATTACCCTTGATTCTTATTTCGGCAAAGTCATTTATAAAATAGCCATTTTCATCAATCGGAGCAGTAGAGGCACAGGTGTTATATTTTTCCTCCTCAAAAGCATCCAAGTATACAATTTCCTTGGTGACCAATGGTTTGATTGGCACTATTTCGATTTCTTTTATCTTGGCTAGTTCCTTGGCTTTGGCCGCACTGATAAGTTCATTGGCTGCAATTAAAACTTTTTTGGAGTGTGGGTCTTTAATATCAAGACGAGCTATCTTGCCCTCGGTGATTTTTGGATCATTTTCAATATCGTGCAAAACTTTTCTAAAAGGAGTTTCGATAAAACCAAAATCATTCACTCGGGCATAGGATGCTAGGTGTCCAACCAAACCAATGTTTGGACCTTCTGGTGTGGCAATAGGACAAATGCGACCATAATGAGTACGGTGAACATCACGCACCTCAAAGCCAGCTCTTTCGCGAGAAAGACCACCAGGACCCATGGCTGACAAACGACGCTTGTGTTCGAGCTCAGCCAAAGGATTCACCTGATCCATGAACTGCGAGAGTTGTGAGCTCATGAAAAATTCTTTAATCACACCAATCACTGGACGAGCGTTGATCAATTGACTGGGGGTAAGATTGTTTAGATCAAGTGTGCTCATGCGATCTTTGACGATACGCTCCATGCGAGCCAAACCAATTCTAAACCTATTTTGTACCAACTCACCAACAGCCCTAACTCTTCTGTTGCCTAGGTGATCGATATCATCAGCCTCATCTTGACTGAGGTTCAGTCTAATAATTTCCTTGATTACCAAAACCAAATCCTCTACTCGCAAAACTCTAGTTTCTTTGTTGTTGGGAATATCTAAACTAAAGCGCGCATTGATTTTGTAGCGACCAACTCGACCAAAGTCATAACGATCAAAGTTAAAAAAGATAGAACGAATCAAGCTGCGGGCATTGTCTACTGTGGCTAAATCTCCTGGTCTAATGCGACGATAAACTTCGCGCAAACCATCAGCCTCATTGTGAGCAATATCTTTGGCTATGGTTGCTTGGATAAATTTTACTTCTGGGTGAGTGTCAACATCAGCAAACAGTTTCAAAATATCTTCGTCATTGGCTACACCAAAGGCTCGCAAGAGCGAAGTGACTGGCACTTTACGCTTACGATCTATTTTGACATAAATGACATTGCTAGCATCTGTTTCTATTTCCAACCAAGCACCACGATTAGGAATAATTTTGGCTCCATAATAGCGGCGACCGCGATGCATTTCTGAAGAAAAGAAAACTCCAGCACTGCGAATAAGCTGTGAGACCACTACTCTCTCGACACCATTGACGATAAAAGTACCGCGATCGGTCATCAAAGGAAAATCACCAAGATAAATCTCTTGTTCTTTTACTTCGTTGGTGCGCTTGTTGACCAATCTGACATTGACTCTCAGTGGAGCTTCGTAAGTTAGGTTTTTATTTTTAGCAGTAAGTTCGTCAAATTTGGCCTCATCTAAATAGTATTCCAAAAAAGACAGTTCTAAATCTCGCCCAATAAAATCTTTGATGGGTGAGATTTCGTCAAACAACTCTTTTAGACCTTCCTGAAAAAACCAACTGTATGATTTTTTTTGGATTTCTATTAAATCAGGCAAAGGAATGGCCTCACGTAAGGGCGTAAAATATTTACGTGCGGTCGCAAGCTTGGTTTGGGACATAAGCCTTTATGTTTAGTGATAAATATTTAGGATCGCAATTTGCGCAATTTATAACATAAAAAAAGAAACTCACCCACACACATTGGGTCAGTCTTTGCTTACAAACTGACTAATCTATATTAGTCGCGAAAAAATTCATAGCTGGATGATAACAAAATTTGAGCTCCGTGTCAAGGATTGGCTCCAATATTTTGTAAAAATTGACTTTTTTTGAATAAATTTGGCTAACTTTAGCCAAAATTGTCATATATACACTTTTTTGTATTTGTCAAATCAAATTCTATTTTCGCTAAAATATGCACAAAATTACCCATTTTACCACAACTTATCCACAATTATAACTATGGGTAGCTTATATTTTAGCTAAAAACAGATTTATTTTGTTGATAAACCAAGTTTTTTCAACTCCTCTTTGACTACCAGGCGATCATCCCAGGCTATTTTCTTTTCATTGGCCACACAAATAAACTGTTCTGAGCCCTTACCGCTAAGTAAAACCAGGTCGCCCTCCTTGGCTTCGGACAGGGCTTTATTGATAGCCTTTCTTCTATCTAGGTACTTAAATAGGTTTTTATCTAGCTCTTTGCCTGCCTCTAGAGCTCCTTGAGCTACATTATCAATGATCATTTGTGGATCATCATCGTAGGGATCTTCATTGGTTACTATGACCAAGTCGGCTGTTTCACCGGCCATTTTACCCAAAACAGGCCTCCTGGCTACATCTCTACCCCCGCCACAAGAGCCCAAAACATGAATCAACCTGTTTCGCTTGACCTCCTTGAGAGCCTTGTAAAGCTGGGCCAAGCTTTCTGGCTCGGGGGCATAGTCAACCATTACTTTAAAGTTTTGCCCCTGCCTGATCCACTCCTGTCTACCGGGTATGCCCCTTAGGGTACAGGCAGCTAGCTCCTGAGCACCCAAATCAAGGGCAGACAAACAGGTCAGGGCAGCCAAAACATTGTAGGCATTAAACCTACCTAAATATTTGGCGCTTATTTTTTGCTGACCAAATGAAAAAGAAATCAAACCATCACCAGAAACAAGATCGGTCCCCCGAAAATCACATTCCTGATCAAAGCCGTAACTCAAAAACTTATCAGCTGAAAATTTCCTCAAGCGCTGCGTCTCTATGTCGTCTGCATTAGAAACAATTATTTTCTTGATTTCCTGTCCTTTGATATTTTTTCTAGGAAGAGAGCTTAGCTGGGCAAAAAGCTTTTCTTTGGCTGCGCGATAATTTTCAAAACCACCGTGCGCCTCAATGTGCTCGTGTCCAAGATTGGTAAAAACCAAAACATCGTAATTTATGCCGACATGGCGATGCTGCTCTATACCTTGTGAAGATGTCTCAATCACAGCGTACTCACAACCAGCCTTGAGCATTTGCTTCAAAAGTTTTTGTGTTTGAAAACGACCGAGCATGGTCATCTTTTTTTTATTTAGCCATTTTTTATCATCAACCTTAAAATTAACGGTCGAGGCTAATCCGTTTTTTTTACCCAAGCAATCTAAGTATTGAGCTATGACATTTACTGTGGTTGTTTTGCCGTTGGTACCAGTCACGCCAATGACAATCATTTTTTCACTAGGGGAGCCGTAATACCAAGCAGCTGCTCTGGCCAAAAAATAGTGGTAACGCGATAATATTTTCTGACCAATAATTTTTTTAACTATTTTTTTTATCATAGTTGTTTAAATATTCTTCCACTTTTGAAACATCGGCTGGCTTACCAAAGTCAAGCCACACTCCTTTTAAGTCCAAAACTTTTATTTTATTTTTTTCGGCCAAGAGGTTTATGATGTCTGTTAGTTCGTATTCGCCGCGTGGTGAAATTTTTACTTGATCTAAATAATTAAATACCTCGGAGCTAAATTTGTAAAGCCCAGTGTTGATCAGGTTGCCACAAAATTCTTTTGGCTTTTCTATTATTTGTTGCAAAAAATTATCGGCGCCGACTTTTAATACCCCGTAGTTTTGTGGCTCCTGATGCGCCAGTCCAGCAACATAGGACAGGTCGTCGTCGATATTAAAATTCTTTAGATCCTCCACGGAGTAAAGATTGTCACCATAAACTGACAAAAAATTATTGCCGCCCAGTAGGTTTTGCGCACACTCCAGCGGACAAGCTGTCCCATAGCGATCATCACCCAAAATATCAAATTGATTAACTAATTTTATATTGAATTCATCTTGATGTTCTCTAAAAAATCTTTCCATGAATTCTTTTTTATAACCAACCACCATCACCACCTCTGTAAAACCAGCTTCTTTTAGATTGCTCAGCAGATAATACAAAAAAGGCTTACCGTTTACTTCTATTAGGTGTTTTGGTTTGTCCTTAGCCAAATCCAACATGCGGGTACCGCGACCAGCTGCCGAAATCAAAACTTTTTTAATCATCGAAAATTTCTAATTTTACTTATTACTTTTCTGCCGAGGTGGTAGATCTGATACCAGGTGGGGTGATAAATATAGTCGTATGCGCCCGGATAGTTTATCCGCTCACCACCAAAGCCCGTCTTAAAGCGGGTGATGCCAGCCCAGCGAGCCTGACTACCATCCTCTGGCGCAATCCCCCAAAAATCATAAAACAAAAAACCAGCTTGCTTGGCCTGCTTAATACTTTCCCATTGCAAAATACTTGGGGCCATGAACTTTCTGTACTGATGATCTGACCCGCCGTGCAAATAGGTGCAGCTTTGACCAAAGTTTACCAGCAGATTCGCTGCTACTACCACACCATTGTGTTCGGCTAGGGCCAGGTTGCCAGCTCTGGCGGCAAGTAGTGTTTCCCACAAAAGCTGGTAGTAGGCCTCGCTATGAACTGAAATCTGATTACGCGTAGCAGTCAGCCTGATTAGCCGCAAAAAATGTTTTAGGTCTTCCTTTTCCTGGCTAAACCTGACATTGATTCCGTTTTTTTTGGCCACCGCTATATTATATCTGGTCTTGGGGTGCATGTCGGCCAATAAATCTCTCTCCTCTTTTTCTAGTTTTAAAACCCAAGTGTCGCGTGGTTGTATGTCTTTACTTTTTTTTAATAAGGGAACAGCTATTTTTTCGTTTGGTTCTAATCTAAAAAAAACTTCCTCTCTTTTTTTGGTAGCAATACAAATATCTCTGGCTCGAGACAATATCAGTTTTCCAATCTCTTCTTTTTTTTCTTTGGAAAAATCACCAAAAAAAATTGGTCCCTTGGGCGCAGACAAGTAGCTCAGGCCCATTGGTAGACCCATCTCATAAACCAAACAAAGGGCCAAAACATCAGAATCATCACCCTTGGCTACTAGTGTCCAAAAATTTTTCTTCTGTTTTTTTAAAAACTCAACCCAAATGGAGCTTTGTAAAAAACTACCGGATATAAATTTTTTGGTAAGCAAATAATCATAGTTGGTGTTTTGATCAAGAACTATTTTCATTTTTATTTTTTTAAATTTTTTAGTGCTTGTTTGATTTTTTCAGCCAAGTCGCCCTCCAAGCTCAAGCCTCTGGTCATATCTACAGCTTCTTTTTCTTTGTAGCCCAAAGAGACTAGGGCCGCAACCACCTGCTCGTCGGTATTTATGACACCACCTTCGACTGACAAATCATCTATAAACTTTTCTTTGAGCTCCAAAACCAAGCGTTCGGCTGTTTTTTTACCTATGCCAGAAACTTGTTGTAAAAAGCTGGGATTACCACTAGTAATAGCTCTTTTTAAGTCCAAAACATCGGCCAAAGACATGACACTCATTGCTGTCCTTGGTCCAACTCCCGAAACAGATAAAAGCTGTTTAAAAAAGGCCATCTCCTCGGTGCTGACAAAACCATAAAGATCAAAGGCGTCTTCTTTTATATAAGAATAGATAAAAAACTCCACCAAATCATTTATTTGCAGGCCAACTAGGTCTTTATTTTTCAAAAAAACCAAATAACCAACATTATTAACATTGATAGTTGCTGATTTTTGGTCTTTATTTAAGATGGTGCCTTTCAAATAAGATATCATACAAACATGATAACAAATATCACTTAAGTGGGCAATTTCACAAACAAAAAACACCCTAGATCGCGCACGGATGTTTCTTGCTTCATTTCTGAATAATATCTTTCTATTGTACTTGACGGTCTTTGTTCGACGCAAAGATTATCAAGTGTTAATCCATTATAGCAAATATACGATATTTTGCAAAAAAACTTTTCAACAGGCTACTGCCTAATAGGCATGACCAGGTAAATATAATCATCGCTAGCCACTGGTCCCATCAAACCAGGAGAGCTGTTGTTGTTTATTTTTATAAAAATATCTTTTTGATCTATGTTGTTCAGACCATCGATCATATAACGATAGTTAAAAACTATGTCGTTGTTTTCACCGTTAATTTCTGCCGGCACTTTGGCCATACTTTTACCAGCGTGAGACGAGGCCGTGCTTATAACCACTTCATTGGTAGCATTGTCAAAGCTCATCCTAATATCATTTATCCCCTGCTTACAAAACAAGGAGACGGCTTTGATGGCTGGTAATAATTTATCAGCTTCGCACTTTATATTGGTATTGAATTTATCTGGAATAATCTGCTTGTAGTCTGGATAGTTTCCATCAATCACTCTGGAGACTAGTTCTACTCCATCAAGAGAAAACATTATTTGATTTTCGTTAAAATATATTTTTAGTTTTTTATCTGTGTTGTCGCTAAGTATTCTCAATAATTCTTGTAGGGTTTTTAGTGGGATGATCAGATTACTTTCTTTACTCTGGTTGTTTATCTTTATTTTCTTCTCTGCTAGTCGATAGCTATCTGTAGCAGCTAGAGTTAGTTGCTCGGCTTTAAAATTAAAATTAACCGCATTGATCTCCACTCTAGTATTGTCTAGTGAGGCAGCAAATATCACTTGGCTCAAACTTTTTTTCAACTCCAATGACGATAGTTCTATTTCATTGTCCCTAGATATATCTGGTATCAAAGGAAAGTCTTCGGCTTCCATACCGCGAATAGCTGTTTCTTGGTTTTTACTTTTAACCTCTAGGTTGTTTTCCTCCACTAGACTAAGGGTAATATTTTCTTTTGGTAAAAGATTGATAAAACTATTTAATAATTTAGCATCAACGGTAAACGATCCCTCTTCTTCTACTTTGCTACGCACAAAAACCTTTACACCAATCTCCAAATCAGTGGTTATCAGAGTAATCCCCTCTTTCTCGGCTTTTATCAAAACATTATTTAATATGGGCAAATTACTGTTTTTATTGGCTATATGGGCCACCAAGTTTAATCCTTGGTTTAAATTTTCCTGAGTGCAGATAATTTTCATATTATTATTAATTTATTTATATATTATACATAGCCGTAGTAGGCGCGGTGCATATGTTGATAAAGAAGTCTTGTATAAATTATTTGTTCAGTGTTTTTGGAGATTTTCTTTTTATTTACTTGTGTACAAGCTGGAGATTTTTCTGTGTAAAATTGTCCGATGTCTCTAGTCTTTTGCCTCTTCAAAAAATATTTTTATATTTTTACACAAGATTCCACAGACTCATCAACAGTTTATTCATAGAGCTTTTGTTTGAGTACGGCTACATCATTTTTTATACGCTCATCAGACTCCAAAAGCTGAGCTATTTTGACACAAGCGTGCATGGCAGTTGTATGATCGCGACCACCTATTTCTTGTCCGATATTGGGGAAGGAGCTTTTTAGTTGTTCGCGCATCAAGTACATAGCAATTTGTCGCGGCATAACCAATTCTTTTTTTCGACTAGAGCCCAAAAGCTCATCCATACTAATATCAAAAAAATCGACAACAGTCTTTAATAATTTTTTACTTGTTAGCCCGGCTTTTTTTGGATTGGTAGAAATGCCACCCAAAAGTGAGCGCACACTTTCTAGTGAGGGCTTGGTGTTGTTGAGTTGGTGAAAGGCGATGATTCTATTGAGGGCACCCTCTAGCTCGCGAATGTTTTCTTGAATACTTTCGGCTACCAAGTGGATCAAAGCTTTTTCCAATAAATAATTTTTTTGTTGGCACTTTGTTTCCAAGATGGCCACCCTAGTTTCTAGGTCTGGGAATGAGATGTCGGCAATCATACCCCACTCAAAGCGGGATATTAGACGATTTTCTATGCCACCCAGGGCCTTGGGCGGTCTGTCAGAAGACAGGACTATTTGCTTGTTGTTTTGGTGTAGGGCGTTAAAAGTGTGAAAAAACTCCTCTTGGGTTTGCTCTTTGCCAGCAATAAACTGAATATCATCGATTAAAAGCACGTCAACATTGCGGTAAATGTTCTTAAATTCGTCTGTTTGGCCCCTTTTTATGGCAAAAATGAAATCATTGGTAAATTTTTCACTATTTATGTAAAGAACCTTTTTTTGGGGGTCTTTAGCCAAAATATAATTACCAACCGCTTGGGCTAGGTGGGTTTTACCTAGACCCACGCCACCATAGATAAATAGCGGATTGTACATTTCGCCCGGTTTTTGGGCAGCGGCCATGGCAGCGGCCTGAGCAAGCTCATTTCCAGGGCCAACAATAAAGGAATTAAAGGTATAGTTTTGATTTAAGCCGTATTTATTATTGTTTTTTACTTGTGGAGCTGGGTTGTGCACAAGTTCCTCTACAGGCTTGTCCTCTACCTCTACTTTTTTGCTAACATTAGCCAAAGTATCCTTGTGTTCAACCCTGTAGATAACCTGTAGACTACTTTTTGAGAGGGTGTCTTCTAGGGCGCGGGTGATGTGGTCGTGGTATTTTTTCTCCAACCAAACCTTGGTAAAGGAGTTTGGTACAGCTACGACAATTTGTTGGTCGTTAAATTCGGCCAAAAAGGTATTTTTGAACCAAGTAGTAAAATTTGCCCGACTGATCAACAACTCAAGCTGACCAAGGACGCTTTGCCAAATTTTTTCGTAATTATCCATGCTTTTTTAACTGCTATAAATATAGCATAGATTTAAAAATCAACAAATAATCCCCAAGGTGCACAAGATGTTGATAAGGTGTGTTTGACTGTTGATATCATTGACCCCTTGATAAAACACTATAAATGTGTTATTTTATCTAGGTAATTTATTTATTATATGGCTACAAAGAGGACCTATCAACCAAAAAAGAGAAAAAGAGCCAAAAAACATGGCTTTAGAAAGAGAATGGCCACCAAAGATGGTCGTAAAGTATTAAAAAGACGCAGGACCAAGGGTAGAAAAAAGGTAAGCGTCTAAAATTATGCTGCCTAAAAAATTTAGGCTACACGCAGATAGTGATATAAAAAGGTTGGTCCAGTCGGGCAAAACCTTTTTTTTGCCACAATTGACCCTCAAATACAAAAACAACAACGAAAATTGCTTGCGCATCGGTTTTGTGGTCTCAACCAGGGTCGATAAAAGGGCCGTGGTCAGAAATAAAATCAAAAGGAGAATGAGAGAGGCCATCAAAACAGAACTTGCCAAGATTAAAGGGGGTAATGATCTGCTTTTTATAGCCAAAAAGGGTTGTATTGATTTGAGTGTTGCTGAGCTTAACAAGCAATTTCAATTTGCCCTAAAAACCACTCGCCTGTATACTGAACTAGATGCTAAAAATATTAAAAAAAATTGATTATTTTTTAGCGCAAATATTTGTTTTTATAATTATAATTTATCAAAAAACACTTTCCCCTGATCGGGGCTGGCTAAAAATATTTTTCCCCCAAGGCTTTTGTCGCTTTCATCCTCACTGCTCTGAATACGGCAAACAAGCCCTGCAAAAAAAGGGTTTTACTCGAGGGATATTTTTGACAAGCTGGCGCATTTTGCGCTGCAACCCCTGGTCCAAGGGCGGTGTTGACGAAATAAAATAAAATATGTTTTACACAATTTTTTATCAACCAATCTACAACTTATTAATTTTTTTGTACAATCTAGTACCAGGTAAGGATTTGGGTGTAGCTATTATTTTGATAACCATACTTATCAGGCTAGTTTTGTATCCATTTTCTAAACAAGCGATCAAGTCCCAAAAAGAACTACAGACCATCCAGCCAGAAATAGAAAAAATAAAAGAAAAATACAAGGACGATAAAGAAAAAATGGCCCCAGAGCTCATGGCTCTTTATAAAGAAAAAAAGATCAATCCTTTTTCTTCTTGCTTACCCACCCTTATCCAGCTACCCTTTCTCATTGCCTTGTACCAAGTATTTTTAAACGGTCTAACCAAAGAAAACAGCAATGGAGCACTTTATTCTTTTGTCCAAAATCCAGGCCAACTAAACATTATTGCTTTTGGCTTTATCAACTTGGCTGATAAAAATTGGGTAATTGCCATCTTGGCTGGTTTGGCTCAATTTTGGCAATCAAAGATGTTGATGGGTGGTTCAAAACAAAGTGGCATGTCGCAAATGATGGCCAATCAAATGATTTACTTTATGCCAATATTTACTATTGTTATCGGTGGCAACTTGCCAGCCGGTCTGACTCTTTATTGGCTATTTACCACTATTTTCTCTATTATACAGCAGTATATAGTACTGGGTTTCAAAAAAAAGACCGCCTAAGCTTGGCGGTTTTTTCTTATTAATTTTTTATTCAAAACATCTTTCTGGGCCGACTATAACCCTCAGTCTTTGTGGGGCAACACTGATCTCAGCTGGCGTTTTCATGATTATTTGTTCGTCGGTCAGTATAGAGACTTGCTCCTCGCTCTCAGTGCTTATTTTTATTTTAGAAAAAGGCAAAACTGTGCCGGGGATATTTTTTTTGCCAAAGACGCCAGACTTTATCGGAGTGATGACCAGCTCTAGCTTGCCATCCACTGGCGCTGATCCGGGCACCAGACTGCGCTCAGCAAAATTGTAAATGGTGATATTGTTGTTGCTGGTTGTTGGCCTGACACTATAACCATCATATTCGATTACCACATCCGCGTTGTTGAGCTCAGCCTGACCAATAAAGTAATGGTTATTAATAAGACCAAGGTCTATTTTTTTGATAATGCGTGAAGCCAAAATATCGCAAGCCAACACCTTGGGCGGTATACCGAGCATTTTGGCAATTTTATTGTCATTTTCTACTGGTATCAAACCAAGCACAACATCTAGACCGGCTACGATATTGATCACCTTGGCAAAAGTTTGGACATTACCAATAACCACCACAGTCTGTACGCCAGACTTGATGCCATCAGTAATGAGCTCCTTCATGTTTTTCAAAATAGAGAGACGGGCTATACGGCCTTTGATACCGAGGTCAGTAACACGCTTTTCAATTTGGGATAAGAGATCACTGTATTTTTTGTCACTCAAAAATGAGTCGTAAATATAAAGATACATAGCAAGAATTAGGATTCAAGGCCTTGCTCCTCTGTTGTTTCGACTATTGTTTTGTGGCTATCTTTTTTTGAGCTGCTTTTTAGATCGTCACCCTGGACACCGCCTAGGGGCATGGAAATATTGCCCTGAACAATGGCGCCACTCTCAATTGATATAAGGGCAGCCTTTATGTCGCCCACGACCACTGCTGAGCTGGTGAGATCCAGCTTACCTTTGATGGTGACATTGCCCTTGACCTTACCGGCAATAAAAGCATTGTTGGCTTTGACCGCAGCCTCCACCACCGCCCCTTGACCAATTTTTAGGTTATTTTTGGTGTTTAGATTGCCCACCAGCATACCCTCGATGATGAGGTCTCCCTCGCCCCGGAAGTCACCCTCTACTTTGACAGATGGACCAATGATTGTTTCAATGTTTTTTGAACTAACGACAGCTTGATTTTTGCCAAACATATTGTTTAATATTTTATAAATTAACACATCAATTTTAGTTTATGAAGCCGAAATTGTCAAAAAATTATCAGTATTATAGACAAAACACTGATAGTATAATAAAATAACCAAGAATTATTAAAATTAATTTTTATGACTGACCAAACAATTAGAACAGAGCTAAGGAAGTTGGGCTTTAGTGCCGCCATTATTTTGGTGATTTATGCCGCTATTTATATTACAGAAAGTCGCACCCATTTTCTGATCAATATGCTATCATAGATATATTACGACACAATATATTGGCTAGTATTATTTATAAAAATAAAGTAACAAAATAATCAAATCTCTGTCAGAGGTCCATCAATATTGAGCTTGGTAAACCCCCCTTGAGCACCTGCCCGACTTACCCGAGACCCTCGTAGTTCAAGGGATAGAACGGGACCCTCCCAAGCTTTAATATAGATACCCGCCCCGCTTCATCTGCATCCTCTCGTAGTTCAATGGATAGAACAAGAGACTCCTAAGCTCTGGATCCAGGTTCGATTCCTGGCGAGGGGACCAGATGAGGCGGGGTGAGATTCTTCTCAGGAGCACCAGACAAGTTAGTCGAGCGGGGGAAATTTTTTGGATCTGATATTTAGCTTCGTTTTTTGACGAGTGTCTAGGCCTTTTGTGAATAAAGGATTTTTAAATGGGTTATTTTGGGGAAGACTTTTTGTTGGGTGTCAAATAAGTACTAGAATAGTGTAGAAGTTATTTATTAAAAAGTGTTATTTTCACACTTTTTATTTTTTTTAAAAAAACTATAAAATATCTTAGCTTATTAGCAGTGCCAAAGGTCAAATTCCACAAGAAACCTGACTTTTTGGCTAATTTTAGGAGAACATAAGGCTTTTTTGTTTATTTATTTTTGTTTTTTGCGTCTAGATTATTGATAAATTTAAAGCCCCACAATTGTTTCGTTGTGGGGCTTTTTCTTGGGCATTGATCCCAGGCTTACCTTGGTCCAAATATCAGACCATAGGTCAGCACACAGAGGATTATGCCGATCAGGGCTGAGGCTATGACAGCGCCAAGGCCCTTGGCCTTACTGGCGCCCAGAACCACCATGTCCAGGAACATGATGAGTACGCAGAGCCCCCAGAAGCCCAGGGTCTTGACCGCGCCCATGTTGTCAGTGAGCGGTATCCTCTTGAAGCTGGATACAAAGAGGCACACCACCACATAGACGAACAGAACTTGGATCAGCACAGCGGCGATCTTCATGTAAGGAACCTCCAGAAGGCAGGGGAAAAGCACCTTGGAAAAATGGAAATTCTTTGTATTATATCACATATTATAAATATTGTCAATACTTATTTGCTATCACATAATCCATCGCCATTGACCTTTATTTTAAAATTAGCTTATATTATATAGCTGGATGCAAAATATGGAGAAAAGAGCGTTCAGCACAACACCTCTCTGCTAGGAGGCAGTCACATGTCGCGCTGTAGCGATGCCCACCCCTCTCACCGAGTCGTCAGCAGTCAGCACCCCTCGCACCAACCCTTTGTCATCAAGGAGGGTGGAAGCATCCGGGTGACCCAGGAAATGCTTTTGCAGCTGCAATTGCCGAGGCGCCAGCCTAGGCGCGGGGGTCTGCCCTTTGTAGTGATTTTCAAGCGCTGCAAGCGCGGTCTGGTGGTCTTGCCGCCAGGACCGATCAAGCAGGGCTTTGCCGTTTTTCTTGGTGATGGCCTGCGCCTGAACCAAGATATCCCGCTCCTGTGGTACGATCAGCGGGGCTCAGCCGCAGCTGTTGTCCCCGAGGATGTCGACAAATACAAAAGTCCGTCGCAGAACGCGGAGGCAGAAGACTTCACGCCGCCTGAGCTAGAAAAGGACTAGTCTACCCACTCATCATCAGTGGGCAAGAACCCGGCGCTGGAAAAAATTCCAGCGCCGGTCTTTTTATATTTGACCTTATTTTTATTTTGTGCTAATATACCCCCAGAGGGTATATGAATAAAAAAGTTTGTCATCCACAAAAAATAAACTCCCAACTTCATCGCATTGAGGGTCAGATTCGCGCTATTGAAAAAATGTACGCCGAACAAAGAGAGGTGGAGGAGATAGTGCGGGTAGTAATGGCTGCTCGGGCCTCGCTAGACTCGATGGCTAGACTTTTGATCACCGACCGCGTCAATGGTTGCTATCAGTCAAACAAGAAAGACAAGAAAAAAGAACTAAACAAATTAATCGAAATATTATTCAAGACTAGTTAATTATTAAAAAGAAAATATTATGGCTTTAGAGTTAAATGATCAAAATTTTGATCAAGAAATTAAAAATTTCGACGGTGTTGCCTTGGTGGATTTTTGGGCAAGCTGGTGCATGCCTTGCAAAATGCAGGGACCAATCATTGATCAGTTGGCCGAAGAATTAAAAGACAAGAGCAACATCAAAATCGCCAAGCTCAATGTCGAGGAAAATCCAGCCAAGTCCCAAGAGTTTGAGATCATGTCTATACCATCTTTGAAAATTTTTAAGGGCGGTAAAGTAGTAGAGGATATGGTGGGTATGCAGGCTAAGGCGGCTTTGCTAGAAAAAATAAATAAAAATTTATAAATTTTATGGCAGACAAACAGTATGATGTAATTGTGGTTGGTGGTGGGCCAGCTGGTTTGACAGCCGCTATTTATGCTGCACGCCGAGCTTTGAAGACTTTGATTGTCAGTATGGATATTGGTGGTCAGATGGCCATGACCAACAGCATAGAAAACTACCCTGGCTACGAAGAGATAGATGGTCCTGGTTTGGGTCAAAAAATGTTGACGCAAGCAGAAAAAAGTGGCTCAGAATTAGTCATGGCCGAGGTCTCTAAAATAGAAAAACAGGACAACATTTTTACCTTACACACAGCTGATGGTCAGCAATTTGTAGGACGGGCTATCATCATGGCTTTTGGCCTGACTCCACGCAATCTCAATGTACCAGGCGAAAAAGAATTTGCCGGCCGTGGAGTAGCCTACTGCGCCACTTGTGATGGACCTCTATATAGAGGCAAGACAGTCGCAGTGGTTGGTGGTGGCAACTCAGCCATGGATGCAGCCGAATACTTGAGCAAGATTGTAGAAAAAGTTTATATCTTGGTGCGCCAAGATAAATTCCGAGGCGAGGAAGTATTGATGCAGCGCGTCAGCTCCGATCCAAAGATTGAAATATTGTTTGAAGCAGCCACCAAAGAGATCAAGGGCGATAAAAAAATAGAGAGTCTGGTCTACGAGCAAAAAGGTGAGACCAAAGAAATAAAAGTGGAAGGGGTTTTTGTTGAGATTGGTCATGTAGCTAAGACCGACTGGGTCAAGGACTTGCTAGATCTTACGGAGATGCGTGAGATCAAGGTCAATATGGACTGCGAGACCAATACCCCAGGAGTCTTTGCAGCGGGCGACATCACCCAGACTTCATATAAACAGGTGGTCATCTCAGCCGGTGAAGGAGCCAAGGCTGCCCTGCAAGCCTATAAATATTTACAAGGCGGTAAGGTATCTGGTCCAGACTGGAATAAATAAACTGACTCTGTTAAATAAATTTAATGTAGGGGTAAAAAACAAGCGGCAAAAATTAATTTTTTAATTAACAACAATTAAATTTAATTTTCGCGTTATACGCGAAAATTATTTAACGGGATAAATATGAAACCATTTGAAAATGCTATGCAGCAGCTCAGTACGGCTGCACAATTAATAAATTTAAATCCCGACATGCTCAAAAGATTGAGCGTGCCGGATAAAATAATCACTGCTAATTTGCCAATCAAAAAAGATGATGGCACTTTGGAAATATACGAAGCCTATCGCGTTCAATACAATAATGCCCGCGGACCATACAAGGGAGGAATTCGTTTTCATCCGCAAGTTGATATTGACGAGGTTAAGGCCCTGAGCTTTTGGATGACTATCAAGTGTGCTGTGGTGGGCATACCCATGGGCGGAGGTAAGGGTGGTGTGACAGTAGATGTCAAAACTACTAGCAACAATGAATTAGAAAAAATTTCTCGCGCTTGGGTCGGTGCCTTCAAAGATTTGATTGGCCCAGAAAAAGATGTGCCAGCTCCTGATGTCTATACCAATCCGCAAACTATGGCTTGGATGGCTGACGAGTATTCAAAATTGGTTGGTACCAAAAAATTAGGCGTGGTCACTGGCAAGCCACTGGATATGGGTGGCTCTAAAGGCAGAGGACCAGCCACTGCCAAAGGTGGTATGTTTGTCTTGACCGACTTGGTAGCCAAGCGATCTTGGGATCCCAAAAAGATGTCGGTCGCTGTCCAGGGCCTAGGCAATGTCGGTGGCGGTATTGCTAAATTTTTGTTTGACGAGGGCTACAAGGTAGTGGCAGTTGCTGACTCCAAGAGCATTATTTACAAAGAAGATGGTTTGAATATCGATGAAATTTTGGCTCGCAAAGAAAACAAACAAGCACTTACTGATTTGCCGGGAGTGAAGGAAATTTCTCTTACAGAATTTTTTGCTCTACCAGTAGATGTCTTGGTGCCAGCCGCCCTAGAAAACCAAATCAACGCCGAAAATGCTAACAGCATCAAAGCCAAGGTGATTTTGGAGATGGGTAATGGCCCAACGACTCCGGAGGCTGATAAAATATTGTTTGCCAAAAAAATAGAAGTCATACCAGATGTCCTAGCTAACGCTGGCGGCGTGACTGTCTCATACTTTGAGTGGCTACAAAATAACGAAGATAAATATTGGGAAGAGGATGAAGTAAATGCCAAATTAAAAGAAATCATGATCGATGCCTGGCAAAAAACTTTTGACATTGCCCAAGAGAAAAATATTGATTATCGCACCGCAGCTTTTGTGCTCGCTAT
>CAYUER010000001.1:18158-25694 GCA_964443785.1 uncultured Gammaproteobacteria bacterium | reverse complement strand
AAAAAAGAGAAAAATTAAACACATTGATAGTAGAGAATTTTTTGTTTAGCATAAAATTAATTGATAATAAATTTATCGATCAGCGAGGCATCCAGGTAGCCAATGTCTTGGTCATGCAAGAAGCGCTCAATGATTTGCTGAAAAAAATTATTGACATCAATCACGGCGAAATAAATATTGTAGCTGACTATGTGGGTGGTGCGAAAAAATATTGGCCAAACACAGAAGCGGAATTTTTTAAACACGGAGAAAGTTTGTATCAAGAAATTGCTGCCGCCTCGATCATCGCCAAGGTATATCGCGACAAACTAATGGAGGGGTATCATCAAATTTTTCCACTTTATCATTTTGATAAACATAAAGGCTATGGCACCAAGGATCACTTAGCCACTATAAAAGAATATGGCCCCTCAGAAATACATAGGCGGAGTTTTTTGGGGGCGTATTTAGACTAGGTCTTGACAGCGATTATTAGTTTGCTAATATGACGGCATAGTAAGCCGTCATTATTTTTAGAGACGGCTGTAAGAATAGCTAATAATTAAATTATGCCCAATCTTTCTTGCAGACAAACACACATATTGAATAAACAGGCCACTTTTAGTGGTTTTTTTTGTGATTATTTATCTTATATAAAAAACAAAACCCTGCTTTATGGGCAGGACTTTGTTAAGAAAAGCGATTTTGAGATTGCCATATCCCCTGAAGGAATGGTTAACCTCATCTCCTATTTTAAAATAAATAATCAAAATTGTCAACTTTTAAACCCCTGTTTTGGCATGGGTTAAATGGGGGTTTTGAGTTGGCCTTTTAATAAATCTTCTGCTTTAAGAAAGGCAGATAAAGAAAGGAAAAGCGATATGGATTTAAACAAGGTTAGTCTGATCGGTAATATCACCAAGGACCCGGTCAGCAAAAATTTACCCAGCGGCCAAGCAGTGACCACTATGACCATAGCCACCAACTATATTTGGAAGGATGCCAGGTCAAAAGAAAAGAAAAGTCGGGCCGAATTTCATCGGGTGGTGGCTTGGGGGCACTTGGCAGAGATTATTGGCATTTATTTGAAAAAGGGCTCCAAGGTTTTTGTGGAAGGTCGTTTGCAAAATAGAGTCTGGGAAGATAAAAATAAAAATAAAAAATACATGACCGAAATTGTCGCCTCTGATCTGATCATGTTGGGCGGTAGTCAGAAAAAAGAATCAAAAGGAGATGAAAATGCTAAAGAGGAAGAGGAAATTGATATCGAGGAAATTCAGATTGAAGAAGATAACTAATTTATCATAGTAAAGATATTTTTTATCTTGGAGCAAGGTCTACAAAGTTTGCCTGTATCTTTTGGACCTTGTCCAAGCTAAGAAAAGCGAAATTTTTTAGCTAACTCAATCTTTTGTGAGGGCAAAAGAAAGAGTGTTTGTTCTTTACAACAAAGGAGGTTTTTAGTAGGTACCCTCAAAAGAAGCGCCTTGCTGTTTTCCCCGAACAAGGAGAGTCGAAGTGAAGACGCGTTTTGTGTGGCTGGCCAGCTTGCTGCTGGCGGTGTGCCTGCTGTCCTTGATGGCGGGCTGCGAAAAGCAGGAGCAGTCTGTGACTGCTCCGGCGGAGAGCGTCCAGGTCGATCAGCCGGATTTGTCTGCTCCGAGCGAGCAGGCGGAGAAGGCCGGACCCACCCTAGCCGACAAAGCCTGGTGGCGGGGCTTGAGTCAGACTGCGCGCAATCAGGCGATTCTGGAGAGAGCGTGGCAGGACAACGGCAGAAACGTTGGCCTGAACTGTAAGCAGTGGGTCACCAAGGTTGTCTTGGAGGCATCCAAGGCGGTGGTAAACCTGCCCAGGACCTTGCCCGACGGGAATGGTTGGTATTTTGATACCAGCCCCTACACGGTTAGCATGTCTGCCAACATCAGGAATAGTCAGCCTGGTTGGATTGTGCAGACCAACTGGAAAACCGCTAGTGGTGGCACCACCCCACACACTCTCATTGTGGCGGGCCGCGGTCCCACGGGGGTTTATGTTATTGAAAGCAACTGGTGTTCTTCAGCCAACTGCAACACGGTCAACACTCGATTCGTTCCCTTCACCGCATTTGAGGGTTCGACGAATCCTTACAGGGCGCCAGACGTGCTTCGCTACACCTGTTACTACGTGATTGGTGGGTGATGCGTGAAAGTCCGGACGGAGAGCTTACGCTCTCCGTCCGGAACCAATTCTATGTTACAATAATATAATAATTATAGACATGAGAAAAAAGATAATATTTTTAATCATAAGTTTAATTTTGGCTAGTGGATCTTTTGTGTATTCACAAAAAATTGAAGACAAGGTCAAATTAATATTTATAAAATCACATTACAGATTGTGGGGCACTAGTGCTGGCTTTGTAGTAGAAAAATGCACGTATAATAAATGTACAATAGCTGACCACATTACATTTCAACCAGGGCAAACAGACTTGCAACTAGATGTTGAACACAATTTATTATATTTTATTAAAAATGGATCATTACTATCTAGGAATTTTTTAAATCATAGCGAGAATGAAATTTATACATTAGCCCCGGAAGATAATAATCCAATTTTCTCTTTTTCTAATAATGGTCGTTTTGTGGCTCTGTTCACAGAGAATGGCGAAAAGAAATATTACCAGGTTTTTGATTTGGCTAATAACACAAGTAAAAAAAGACAAATAACATTTGCGAAAAAAGGTGATCAGATTATCGGGATTATTGATGATTTTGGCAAAGTAGATTTTCACGTTATAGGTTTAGTGCGCAGTGGGGTGGAGGGTCAGCAAGATTTTAAATATGTCACCAATGATGGCAATACTCAATATCAGTTGGTGGGCAATCTATGGCCGTACTTTACGGTTGCCAAGCAAGGCAATAAAATTTTATATGAGGTGGATACATTTTTACGCAAACTAGATTTGACTTCTGGGTTAATAGAAGACAAAAAGACGGGTGATAATTTAGGTTTTCACCTTTCTGGTGGCGGCCATTTTGCTATGAAGCAGAAATGTGATAATGCTAATTTTTGTCGGTTTATTTTATGGGATATAGATAATGATAAAAACTATTTATTATTTACAAGTAACGATGGCATGTTTATAGATGGCTTTTGGTCAAATAATGATAAATATTATATTTTTTCTGGTGCTGGCGGGCGCCACTTAATAGATATTGCTACTAGGCGAGTTTATTGGCCATGGGCAAAAGAAGACAAGTATACGAATTGGAGTTTAATTGATATGTGGTAATTTTCTAATATGTTATTTTTAAATAAAAAATATTATTTATCAATTAGCCTGCTATTTTTGTTTCTTTTTGGATTTTTTTTAATATTGGGCACCAAAATGTTAATAGAAAAACAGGTGACAAAAAAAACCAAGTTTAATATAACCGATTCATCTAATTTTAATTGTAGTATAAATTCATTTTTGCAGAATGATTTGGAGAATACTTACCTAAATAAAAAATGGTGTTTTAGCGTAGATTATCCAAAAAATTGGAGTTACAGCGAGCACAATGAAACAACGGAAGCGGGTTCTATAGATGTGGTTGGTTTTAATGATGTGCCCACAGACGACCTGTCATTTGATAAAAATAAAATAGTAATCAAAAGCTATATTAACTATCCCATTGGCCTCGTTGCCGACGTGGTACTATTAAAAGATCCAAAAATTAGTCATTTTAGAGGCTTGGAAGACTATAGGATTCAAGGTAATTACAGGGATAGTAGTCAGCAGAGCTGGGTTTACTCAGACACGGTTTATTTATTAAATTATGCTACTAATCAGGTAATGACTGTTAGTTATTATGAAAAAGAGCATAGTGAAAAAAATAGAAAGATTTTTAATGACATGTTGGAAAGTCTAAAATTTGAGCAGTAGAGTATGAAAGTGAACAAAAAATATTTATTGATTATTTTATTTGTAATTTTGGTATCAGTTGCTTTTTATTTTATATTTGTAAATAACAGAAAAGTAAATCCAATCATTAAACAAATAGAAAATTTTAGTCTTTATCAAGAAATAAATGATCAAGCTAAAAAGTATTTAGGTGAAGATTGTGCCAATGAAGAATTTAATCAATTTAAAAAAATTGTTGAGCAAGGCAGCCTGAAGCAATTAATTTTGCCCGGTGGCTTTGAAGTTATTATTACACCCAACTACAATCATTGGAGCAATGAAAAATTTTTAAGTTTTTTGACAGCTCAACCAGAAGCTTTTTGTGTCGCTGGCGGGATATACCCATTGCATGCTTATAAAGACAAATTATTGTGGGCCGGCAGCTGTAGCACTGGGCGAATGTTAGAGGTGGAAGATCCGGGGTATGCAGAATTTGTAAAATGTACAGCAACAGAAGAAATAATAAATAATTATTTCAAAAAATAAATTATAATTAACAATTAAATATGAAAAGAAAAGCGATTTTCGCTCAACAAGCGGTCAGTCTTTGGGCGATTATAATTTTAATTTTACCTTGGCTATATCCTCGCGTGAGTCAAGCGGCCAACACTGATCTAGTGATTTCCGAGATCATGTATGACTTGGAGGGATCAGATAGCGGAGGTGAATGGATTGAGGTTTACAATAGCGGGTCGGAGACAATAGAAGTTTTGACTGGAACAGGCGCCAGTACATGGCGTTTTTTTGATGGCTCAAATCATGTTTTGCATCTAGCCAACGGCACCAGCACGATTGCTGCCAACGAATATTTTATTGTTGCTTCTGATGCACAAAATTTTTTGAGTACTCACACAGGATTTGCGGCTACTGTTTTTGATACGGTCATGAGTCTCAACAATTCTAGTAGCACCATTGCCTTGAGTTTTGATGGCGGGCAGACGCAGGGTGTTAGCGCTAGCTACGACTCTACTTGGGGTGCGAGCGGTGATGGTAAGACTTTGGAAAAAATAAATTTAAACCAAGACAGCAATCAAAATAATTGGCAAATAAGTTATGTGCTTGGCGGGACACCAGGGGCAGTCAAAAGTATTGCCACAGACTTACCTCCAGAGGATGAGGAGCTTGACGATGATCAAAATGATAGTGGTAGTGATGACTCTAGTGATAGTGATAATAGTCAGGAGGATGCTGATACTCAAAACAACACTGGTGGTAGTAGTCGCAGTAGTTCACCAACTAACAATTGGTCTCAGATTAAGATATCAGAAATTTTACCCAATCCAGTTGGCACTGATGATGCAGAGTGGGCTGAGATATACAATCAAGGATCAGGTGTGGTCGATTTGTCTAATTTTAAATTGCAGGATAATTTGGCCGGACAATATACTATCGGCCAAGGATTACTTTTGGCGGGGCAGTCCTATTTGGTGTTATATAAAAATCAAACAAAAATATCTTTTAATAATACGGGCGGTGATAGTTTCAAAATTTATTCGCCTGATGGTAGTTTGATTGATAGTATAATCTATGAAGTCAGCGCTCCTGAGGGAAAAAGCTTTGCCCTGATTAATGGCTCTTTTGTTTGGACGCCTAATCCAACGCCGAGTCAGGCCAATATTTTACCAGCCAATCAAGTACCAAGGGCATTGATGAAAATAGATGGTGATAAATTTTTTACAGACACAAAAATTATTTTTTCCGGCAGTGATTCCACAGACCCAGAAGAGGGTGAGCTGAAATATAGCTGGGACTTTGGCGACGGACAAAATGGTGATGAGCCCAAAGAAAATCATGTCTACGAAAAAGCTGGTAACTATCTAGTTAAATTAAAAGTAACTGATTCTGGTGGACTTAGCCAGGAGACTAGCAAAAATATCGTAGTAGAAAACAAAGAAGTGGATTTGAAATTGAGCGACATCAAGCCAATTGATTTTGCTAAAAGTGATTTATTGATTACAGAGTTTTTGCCAAATCCCACAGGCTCTGATGACAATGAATGGATAGAGCTTTATAATGCCGGTGCAAAAAATATTGACCTACTCGGCTGGCAGCTGGATGATCAAGATGGCGGCAGTAAGGCCTATGTTTTTGCTACTAGTACGATTATGGGGCCAGGCAGTTTTTTAGTCATTGATAGAAGTACCAGTCAAATCACTCTAAATAATACCGAGGATAGCGTGCGTTTATTGACACCAGTGAACGAAGTGTGGCAAGAAGTAAAATACGAAAAAATTCCAGAAGGTCAAGCATATGCCTGGGACCTAGTAAATAGTGAGTGGTTTGTCAGTGGTAATCCCAGCCCCGGCCTCACTAATGTTATTAATCCGATAGAACTAGCCGGCAAAGAAACCGAAGCAGAACTAAAGAAAAATGAAAATAGAAATATTGTCGCCACTGTCTGGGCCAAGAATAATAAGGCATTATATTTGTTAGATATTGATAATAAGTTGGTTGAAGTTTATGGCGTTTTGGATTTTGATAAATATCAAAGGGGAGATAGTGCTGATTTTTTTGGTAAAGTGACTCGCCTAGAGCCTTGGCCGAGATTAAAAATAGCCAATGCTGAAAATATAAATATCATAAATAGAGCTCAAGAGATAAGCAAACCAGAAATTATTGATAGTTCGGATCTTAACGAGGAACACAATGGTCAATTGGTAGCAGTACGCGGAGTAGTCGTCAAGAAAAATGGAAAAAATATTTATTTGGCTGAGGATGTAGATCAAGAATATAATTTGCGTTTGAGTCTGAAGTATGACACTAAAGATTTGAAGCTAGAAAAAGGCACGGAAGTTGTAGCTAGCGGCTTATTACAATTTGATGAAAAAGTGATTCGCCTAGATGTCTTTGATAAAAGTGATTTGCAAGCTGAACAAAAAGTTTTGGGAGAAAAAATAATGGTTAGCACAGCTACTAGTACTGTCGAAGAAAACAACAGTAAACAAAAAAGTAAAAAAATTATTAAATTTATCATGAGTGGCTTTTTATTGTTGCTAGCTTTCATTTTTATCTATCAAAAAATAAAAAATAAACACGTTTGACACCCCTACATTAAAGTGGTAATTTCATTTGGAAACTGAGTGTTAACTTTTACTTTCTAGAGGAGGTGTCTAGATGCAGAAAAGAAAGTTTGGTTGGCCCGAGGTTTTGTTCGTTCTCGTCAGTGCAGCGCTGGTGATCTATCTCACGATCAGGGAGTGGGAAAAAAGCAACCGTAATACGGAGTTGTTCAAGAGAGCAGAGCTTCAAGCGGAAGTACTAGAGCCATTGGTCAAGAATTTTTACCAAGCCACAGGGCGTATGCCTTGGTCATTGGTAGATCGTTTGCCTGATGGTCAGCGCTTTGTTGATCTGTTGCCAAACGGCAACTGCTTTGCCAACACCTTCACTGGTCAGTGTACCGAGCCGAGGTTTTTTGATCGCATCTACAAGGAGGCGGGTGCTGGCACAGTAGCTGTGGTCAAAGAAGGGGACTACGGCTACATTGTAGTTTACGGCGTGGACAGACAAACGGTAGTTTTAAAGCTACAGCTCTAAGGGTTCTGGTAAACAATCAGGGCCCTTTTTATTTTTGACCTTTTACTAGTATTGAGTAATACTTATTAAGATTAGAGGCAGGAGTTTTTCAC
>CAYUER010000001.1:10956-18058 GCA_964443785.1 uncultured Gammaproteobacteria bacterium | reverse complement strand
TGGCGTCTCAGCTCTCGAGCTCGATGCTATCGTAGCCGGTAGCAACACGGGGCCAGGCTACCCCAGCCTAGCTGATCGTATCAAGCACGGACTTGGCCAGCGCTCTCAGGCTATGGCCTATGATGTGCAGGAGGCCTGCCCAGTCGGCTGCGTGGCTGTATTCAACGCTTGGACTCTGGTGCGCTCTGGTGTAGCCAAAAAAGTACTAGTGGTCTGTGCCGAAAAGGCCACCTCCCTGGCCAAGCTTGACGATTGGAAGGGGAGTAACCTCTTCGGTGACGCGGCTTTTGCTTTTTTGTTGAGCGCTAGCGAACACGAAGCGTTCAGATTCTTCGACATCAGGTGCGAGCCTTTTGATGGTCAACTTCATCTGATCACCAAGACTGATGAAGGTTTTACCCAGAAGGGTTTGGGTGTTCACAAGTTTGTTGGTCGAGAAGTAGTGCGCATCTTGCTCGATGGTGTCGAGCGAGCTGGTATCTTACCGTCTGCCATCAATCACTTGGTGCCCCATCAGCCCAGCAGCAAGACACTGAATCTGCTGGAAGAAAAGTTGCGTGATAGCTGGCCCACCTTTAGTGGTCGAATTTATCGCAATGTCGAGTACACCGGTAACACTTCCGGTGCTTCGACAGGCTCCTTGATATCCAAGGCAGTGTTGGCTGGCGACATGAAGTCGGGCGATTTGGTGGTTGTGACCACCTTTGGTGCCGGCCTTTCCGTTGGCAACTACGCCTTTGTCATCTGAGTATTCAGATGATGCACAACAATTACCCCGCCCTTTGCGAAGGGCGGGGTTCTATTTTTGACTTTTTTCTTATTTTTTAGTATAAATAACAGCGCTATATAGTTTTATTGTATACGCCGGGGTGGTGTCCCGCTTATCGCGGGATCTTCATCGAGCTTAGCTCGACTACGAAAATTGGCCCTCAATTTAATCTCAGCGGCATTTAATACTTGTACTTTATTTTTATATACGCCGGGGTGGTGAAATTGGCAGACACGCCAGCCTTAGGAGCTGGTAGCCGCAAGGCTGTGGAGGTTCAAGTCCTCTCTCCGGCACCAAAAAAATCATGAATCAATTTTTGTTAATCGGTATTTTAATTATTCTGATCACCACTGTTTATTCTTTGGTGCGCGGTATTGGTTGGGTGCCTACTTGGAAAAAAGACTTAGATCGTTTTTTAAAATTAGCAGACATCAAGCCTGGACAAGTAGTTTATGACTTGGGCTGTGGTGACGGGGTGGTAGTCATAGCTGCTGCCAAAAAAGGAGCCAAAGCTGTTGGGCTAGAAGTTTCTATTTTACCATTCTTGATGGCCTATGTCAGAAAATTTTTTTCTAGAAGTCAGGCGCAAATAAAATTTCGCGATTTCTGGTTGGTTGACTTGAGTGAGGCAGATGTTGTATATTTCTTTTTGATCCCACGGATTTACGAACAATTAAAAAATAAATTAGAAAAAGAATTAAAGCCAGGCGCCAAGGTGATCGCCTATGTCTGGCCGATAGAGACTTGGCAGGCAACAGTGGTAGACAAACCAGATGGTCGTCCAGCCATGTATTTATATATTAGATAGGGGGCATATAGCTCAGTTGGTTAGAGCGCTACATTGACATTGTAGAGGTCAGAGGTTCGACTCCTCTTATGCCCACCATTTATATCCAGCTCTGAGCTGGTTTTTTGATTCTTTACAAATATTATAGTTGGTATATAATTGTTAATTCTTAAAGGTTCCTTCACCCAGCAATCGTTTACCCCAACTTGTCGCGTCAGGGAGGACGGCTATGCGTTTTATTTGTTTGCTTGTCTGCTTGGCAGCTGCGCCGGCTTGGTCGAGCTATAGTCAGGTGCCTGCTGACAATTGGGCAGGAGTGCCCGACTACCAACACCTAGCCACTGGCTCTGGGCGCATCACGGCGCCCTATGATCAAGCTTTTCAGTATCAGCTGCTCCTCGGAGATGGTCATCTTCACTTCATTTTCGATTTTCCGATTGACCCTGCTCAATGCAGTGAGATTGACACCCTGGAAGCTCAGAATCACCTGGGCTGGCAAGTTGGCTGGTTTGAGGTTAGCGGCAAATACTGGACAGCGGTGGTTGTCCCAGTGGAGGCTGAGCCTCAGGACCTGATCTTGGTCTTGCTGGATCAGCTGCTTTATATGGTGCCGCCAAATCAAACTCTGCATGATATTTGTAGAGAACTTGGTCAGCAGCGTTATCAGCAGCTGGCGCAAGATTTTCTCGCGCAACTGCGAGGTCTGAGCTTTATTAGCGATTTGCAATGAGCCTCGTTTTGGGTCGATGAGCCCCGTGGTCCCCTCACTCTATTTTTTGAGTGAGGGGATTTTTTTGGCAATAATTATTTGAAAGTCCTTTACAAGCAGGCATAAAAATTTTATAATACAAGCATAAACAGAGCCTATGTTTAAAAAGAAAAATAAAAAAAATCACTCAGAAAAAGAAGCATCAAATTTACCGATAGAACACGAAGAAGTTGTTTTTGATGAAGAGGGTCAGCTTTCAGTTGATGTCTATCAAGACAGTAATAATATTATCATCAAGTCGACCATTGCTGGTGTCGAGCCAGATGATATTGATATCAGCTTTCACAATGACATGCTGACTATTCGCGGCGAGCGTAAGCATGAAAAAAGAATTGATGAGGACGATTATTTTTATAAAGAATGTTATTGGGGTAGTTTTTCTCGTTCGATTATTTTACCACTAGAGGTGCAGACAGAAAAAATCAAAGCTACAATTAAAAATGGCATTTTGACTATAGTTTTACCAAAAACTCACCACACAGATGGTAAGAAAATTTCCGTTGAAGACAATAATTAATATGTTAATAAAGAATTTATTAGTAAAATTTGCTCAGCGCCAAGGAGAAAAGTTGCTTTTCAAAACTGAATCTGGCGCTGAAATTGTATTTGATGGCTACTTATTGGAAGGAAAATTTGACGAAGGTCAAAATTATTACCTATCTCTTGATGCGCAGGCCATTGAAGCTCGCGAAGAAAGTCAAAAGAAAATTTTAAATGATTTGATTGGCAACGATGTTGAAGGATAAAATTAAATTAGAAGGAGAGCAGACATATAAATCTTTAAAGATTTTTATCATACTGGCAGCAGTGGCTTGTTTTTTATTGATTGGCATTTTGGTACTCAACGCTAGCGTCAATTATAAATATGCCAATGTTTATTTACCGGGCACTAAGCTTGGCAGTATCGACATTGGAAATTTGAGCTACGAACAAGCCAAAAAAAAGATTCAAGCAGAGCTTGATAACTTTAATCGTCAGGGTTTTGTCTACGCTGCTCAAGAAAAAAAAGCCACAATTTATCCCATTGTGAGCTCTGGCTCAGCCGACAGCTCTTTTCCTTTGCTGATTTGGTATCCAGAAAAAAGTTTGGAAAATATTTTTAAATTCCAGAAAGATGAAAGCTTCTCCAATTTACTAAACAAATTATCAGTCATAGTAGGTGGCAAAACTTGGCACTTGGAGTATAACTGGGACAAGGAGCGTCACCTAGATATTTTGGAAGAAAGTTTTCTCGGTTCTTTGCCGAGCAAAAAAGAAGCTAGTTTTCAGTTTGGAGCTGATGGCACCCTACAGATCGAGCCAGAGTTTGTCGGCAAAACCTTTACCTACGATCAGGCTATGATAGACACAGAGAAGCAGATCAAAGATTTGCAAAGATCAGAAATTATTTTGCATAGTATTGAGGACAAACCCCTAGTCACTAGGGATTTGATCGAAAAATTTCGCACACAGATCATCACTAGTAGAGGACAAGTTGATTTGTTGTCCTCCTATGACGGAGAACAGATTGTTATTAAAAACAATGATTGGACACAATGGTTGCAAATCAAGTTTAATAAAAATAAACCATATCTAGGTTTTGATACAGAGAGAGTGAAAAAATATTTTGATGACCAAGGCTTGAGTGAGGATATAGAGATTTTGGTCCAAGATGCCAAATTCAAATTAAGTGAGGGAAAAGTTTCAGAATTTATGGAAAGCCGAGAGGGCAAGATGATTGACTGGTTGCAAACTGCGGCGAGCGCTGAAAAGACATTAGCCGGCAAGGCTCAGGATTTTGAGATTGTAGTAGAAACGATCAAACCAAAAGTGATGAACAACGATGTCAATGATCTTGGCATAGGCACCCTACTCGGTACAGGCGAGTCTGATTTTAAAGGCAGCCCAGCAAATCGTATTCATAATATTGGAGTGGGCGCCAAAACTTTAAATGGCTTATTGATTAGTCCAGGGGAAGATTTTTCATTGATCACCGCCTTGGGTGAAATCGATGGTGAGCATGGCTACAAACAAGAACTAGTCATCAAGGGCAATAAGACCACTCCAGAGTATGGTGGTGGCTTGTGCCAGATCGGCACTACAGTTTTTAGAGCAGCTATGAGCACTGGTCTACCCATCACTGAAAGACGCAATCATTCTTATCGAGTGAGTTATTATGAGCCAGCTGGCACGGACGCTACCATTTATGATCCCAAGCCAGATTTGCGCTTTATGAATGACACCGGACACTATGTTTTGATTCAGAGTAGGATCGAAGGCACAAAATTATATTTTGATTTTTGGGGTACCAGCGATGGTCGCATTGCTACCACTACTAAGCCAATCATCTATAATCTCGTGCCACCAGCTCCGCGTAAAGAGATCAAAACTACCGATCTCAAACCCGGTCAAAAGAAATGTACGGAGTCAGCTCACACGGGCGCAGACACTAGGTTTGATTATTCTGTGCTTTACCCTGGTCAGTCCGAGCCCAAAAAAGAGACATTTTATAGTCACTACATACCGTGGCAAGAAGTTTGCTTGATAGGCGCTACGCAAGAAGAAATTGATGCAGAGAAAAATGGAGGAGGTGGAACTGGTACGACCAGTAGCACACCAACTACTACACCAAGCCAATAAAATATATTTATCAAAAAACCCAGCCCAGACCTCTCGCGAGAGGCTGGGCTGGGTTATTTTTACAAGCAGCTGTGTCCAAGAAAACCATTTCTTGAAATAATTCAGCCGGAGCCAAATTAAACGAAAAAAATGATTCCCATGCTTGTCGTGGACACAGTTGCCTGAAAAAATCACTAGACTGGCCATCATATCATGTTTTGTGGGGTTTGTCAATAGTCATAAATTCTGTTATAATTCAAGTACTTTAAATTGCTTTTTGCAAATTAATTGTCTAGTCAAAGTAAGGCTTAGTCATCTTCCTTGACCAAGATGAGAAATTTAGCTAGAATCAGGAAACTAAATTAAAAATTATGGGTTTACCTACAAAGAAACTTTCCAAAAGTTCAGCTCGTCGTCGGGCAGCACACTTTGCTTTGAAAACAGCTAGTACCACTAAGTGCAAAAATTGTGGCGCTGTTATTTTGCCACATCGTGCTTGCAATAAATGTGGTTTTTATAAAGGAGAGAAAAAAATTAAGAAATAATTCATGGCTAATCGTCATTTAGCTAGGACTATTGTTTTACAGACACTCTTCGAATGGGACTTCAATAATCATCAAGATAAAATTGATGATATTTTGAATTTTAACAAAAAAGAATTTGCTCCAGATTTTGATGATCAGGGATTTTCTTTGAATCTTGCTAAAAAGGTCATAGCCAATCAAGCCAAAATTGATAAATTGATTGCCCAGTTTGCTCCAGAATGGCCACTTGATCAGATCACCTTGGTTGATCGCAATGTTTTGCGTATCGGCATTTATGAGCTCAAATTGGATGATGATATACCACCAAAAGTAGCCATCAATGAGGCCATAGAGCTGGCCAAGGCTTTTGGCGGCGATGCCAGTGGTAAGTTTGTCAACGGTGTCTTGGGTAGCATCTACAAAGAAATGGTCAGTCGCGGTGAAAAGCAGACCTTGGTCAGTCAGGGCATCAAAGAGGTCTCAGCCGGCGGTGTCATCTATCGCCAAGAGGAAGACGGTTATTATTTTGTTCTCTTGCTCGATGCTTATGGCAAGTGGACTTTTCCCAAGGGTGGCGTCAAAGATGGCGAGAGTCTCGAAGAGGCAGTGGCCAGAGAGCTGGGTGAGGAAACTGGCTTGAAAAATTTGATTGTCAAAGATTTTTTGGGTGAAACTCAGGTCAAGGTACACAAGCCAGAAGAAAAACCTTACCGCAAGTTGATTAAATATTTTTTGGTCGAGACTAGTGATAAAGATATTGTGGTGCCAAAAGTTTCTGAACTTTTGGATGTCAAATGGTATCCCAAGCACGAAGTTTTAGACACCATT
Organism: uncultured Gammaproteobacteria bacterium; assembly: GCA_964443785.1. Lineage (GTDB taxonomy): Bacteria > Patescibacteriota > Patescibacteriia > UBA1558 > GWA2-36-10 > CALMZN01. The sequence goes on along the minus strand of CAYUER010000001.1, from coordinate 11,783 downwards.
AGTTATGATAATGCTAAAGATATTTTTCGCGCCGCTTTGCAGAAATTAAGATTAGAATAAAATGCAAAAAAATATTGCTCAGCTGGAAGAAAAGCTGGAAGTAAAATTCAAAGATATTAATATTTTGAAAAACGCCTTAGTTCATCGTTCATATTTGAATGAACACAAGGATTTTCCTATTGATCAAAATGAACGCTTGGAATTTTTGGGTGACGCTGTGCTGGAGCTTTCAGTGACAGACTACCTTTACCACAATTACCGAGAAGATGAAGGAGTGCTGACTAATTGGCGCTCGGCTTTGGTCAATGCCACACATCTAGCCATGATTGCCGAAAAATTTGCTGTTTATAATTTTTTGTATTTGAGCAAAGGCGAATCACAAGACACCAACAAAAAAGCTCGCGGCTACATCTTGGCCAATGCCATGGAAGCCTTGTTGGGGGCTATTTATTTGGATCAGGGCTTTAAGGTTGTTGATAAATTTATCAAAAAACACATACTATCAACTCTGCCAGAGATTATTGCTTCGCAGAATTATATCGATGCCAAGAGTCGTTTCCAAGAAAAAGCCCAAGAAAAAAACGGCATCACACCACGCTATCGAGTCTTGTCAGAGTCGGGCCCAGATCACAATAAAAAATTCACCATCGGAGTATATTTGGATAAAGAACTAGTGGCTGATGGTGAGGGCTATAGCAAGCAAGAAGCTCAGACAGCGGCTGCTACTAAGGCGCTGAAAGTAAAGGGATGGTAAGTCCCTTTTTTATTTTGTATAGATAATACATAATATCGATACTTCAACACACGGTGGATAAATGTATTTTGAC
>CAYUER010000001.1:0-10856 GCA_964443785.1 uncultured Gammaproteobacteria bacterium | reverse complement strand
ATAGATAATACATAATATCGATACTTCAACACACGGTGGATAAATGTATTTTGACCCCGCCGCAATTCCGCTCGCGGAATAGCTACGGGGCGAGATGTGATTTTGAATTTTGTATATAGATAATAAATAATATCGACACTTCAACACACGGTGGATAAATGTATTTTGACAAAAAAAATTGAGCAGCTTATAATTATATTGATCGCTCATGCCACCGTGTCGGGGTACTCGCAGGCAAGGAGTGTGTCCAAAATAAGCTGAGGATGACTGATCACCCTAACAAGAGATGCTCATCTCCTCAAGAGCGAGTAGCCCCCTCAGCCCCCTGCAAGTGACGACTTGTAGGGGGCTTTTTTATTTGGCTGATTATTGACAATAATTCAATATTTGGTTAGTATAATTTGATATTTGTTCCCCCGGAAACAAGGAAACAACAAACAGCCTTTGAGCAGACAGGAGGTGTTTGCAATGGGTGTGCAGTTGTGTGGTTTTTACCAGCCCCTGTCAGTGATTCCACCTGAGCGTTTGGAGGGTGCAGAGATTTTTTCTGCCTTCTCCAGCTTGGATCGATACCTCGAGCTCAAGGAGTGTGATCTGACGGCTCATGTTGGCAGTCAGTCCTATCCGCGCTTGCGCCTGAGGTCTGCGCGTCAGCTGGATTACTGCGGGCGCAAGTACTTGCGTCTGGAGTTTGGCAGGGGCGGAGCACCGTGGCTCAAGCCCTTGACTTTTTGCTGCTGGGCTGACGGTCACTTGGAGGCCGGAGTTGGCGGTCATCACATCGTCGAGGCTGTCACCATCGGCTATCCTCAGTATTCGGCGGAGTGGGTGGTCAGACAGATCGCCTGCTGACAATAGAGGAGCCCTGCTCGGCTGGGCTCCTCTAAATTATTTATTTAAAGTTTAAATTATGTTAAAATAATAACGCTGAAAGAGCGTTTATTTTTTTATTTATGTATCTAGAAAAATTAGAAATTCAAGGCTTCAAATCTTTTGCTAACCACACTGAGCTTTTGTTCAATAGAGAGCTGACTGCTATTGTCGGTCCCAATGGTTCTGGTAAGTCCAATATTGCTGATGCTGTGCGCTGGGTATTGGGCGAGCAGAGCTCCAAAACTTTGCGCGGTAAAAAATCAGAAGATGTGATTTTTGCTGGCTCTGACAAAAAAGCTCGCCTTAGCTATGCTCAAGTTAGCCTTTATTTAAATAATCAAGATCATCTGGCTGATGTAGAGTTTGAGCAAATCATTGTCACTCGTCGCATTGATCGTGATGGCGAGAGTGAATATTTGATCAATGGCAGTAGGGTGCGCTTGATGGATGTACAGCTACTTTTGGCCAAAGCCAATTTTGGACAAAAGACCTACAGTGTCATTGGTCAGGGAATGATCGATTCTATTTTGACCTCTTCTTCAGCTGAGCGAAAAGAATTTTTTGATGAAGCTACTGGTGTCAGGCAATTTCAAATAAAAAAAGATCAGTCAATCAATAAATTGGAGGGAGCTAAAAATAATTTAGCGCAAACCAGTCAGATTTTAAATGAATTAGAACCGCATTTGCGATCATTGACTAGACAAGTCAAGAGATTAGAAAAAAGAGAACAGCTCAATCAAGAATTACAAAGTTTACAGACAGATTATTATAGCTTTTTGAGCAATCAGATCAATCAAGAGCTAGGTGCTCATAAAGATAAACACCACCTTCTGTTGCAGGAGGTCTCCGAGCTCAATCAGCAACTCGTAGATTTGCAGACTACTTTAGAAAAAGAAGAAAGAGGACGTAGTCGTCAGGACAATTTTGAACACTTGCAAAATCGTCTCAGCCAAGCTCAAAGCGAGCTCAATAGCTTGCTCAAAGAAAAGGCCACTGTCGAAGGACAGATGGATGTCCAGCTGATCTCTACTGGTCAAGTAGACATTGTTTGGCTCAAAAAAAGACTAGATACTTTGGCTAATGATATTAATCAGCAGGGATTACAGCTGGAAGAAAAACAACACAGCCAGAAACAAGTCAAAGAGCAATTGCAGGATTTGGAAGCCAAGCAAAAAATTATTTTAGCTGACTTCAAAACACTAGAAGAAGAGGTAAAAAATAAAGAAGATGAGTGGTCAACAGAAAAAATAAACTCCAAAGTCACTGCTCTACTAGATAGACAACAAGATTTTGAGAGGGCTCTAGAAAGTGTCGATAGTCTAGACAAGCTAGATGCTCTCAAAAAATTGTGTCAGCAGATAACACTCAGCTTGCAAGAAGTCAAAAATCATTTTTCTCGTCCCACCAAAATAAGCAATCAAGATTGGTCAGAAAAATTTAACCAGCTTTTGCTCAGTAAGGATAATATGGTGGCCGAGATCAATGAAGCTAAGACAATACTGGCAGTATCAGAGCAAGAAATCACCTCAATCAAGCAACAGATCGAAAAAGACAAACAGGAACTCACTAAGCTAGAGGCCGAGAGAAAGTCTCTCGCAGAAAATAGGCAGGACAATCAAGGCCTGAAAAATCAATTGACAATATTGCTTGAAAAAATAAATGCCAAAAATAGTAAAATTCAGGACATAGAAAAAGAGGTTCGCGCCTTTAACGAAGAAGAAGAAAAAAAGAAGGGCACCTTGGTGCAAGCGCAAAAAGATTTTCGTGAAGTGCAACAAGCCTTCAATCATAAAAATTCTCAGCTCAACGAAATCAAAGTGCTATTGGCTAGACTAGAGACTCGACAGGAAGATTTGCAGAGGGAAATTTCTGAAGAGATGAATAATTTTGTAGCCAAACCAAGTGTTCATTTGGACACAGAATCTGCTCGAGCGCAGATTAGCAACCTCAAAAATCAATTGCAAGTCATTGGTGGGATTGACCCAGGGGTAGTAGAGGAGTTTAAGCAAGTCGATGAGCGTTATCAATTTTTGAAGAGCCAGAGTGACGATCTCAATGAGGCCATAGCTCATCTAGAAAAAATTATCAAAGATCTGGATGAATCTATCTCCAAACAATTTGATCAATCTTTTCACAATATCAATAGATTGTTTGATGCTCATTTCAAAAAATTATTCAAAGGTGGTAAGGCTGAGCTGATTCTCGATATTAAAGAAAATATTATCAGCACCGGTGAAGAGGTGGAGGGTGAGGGTTCTACAGAAAAAAAAGTACAAAAACAATATGGCATCGAAATCAAAGCCACGCCTCCTGGCAAAAGATTGTCTGGTATCAGCATGTTGTCAGGTGGAGAAAAAGCTTTGACCTCCATAGCCTTGATCTGCGCCATCATTGCCAACAATCCATCGCCCTTTGTAGTCTTGGATGAAGTAGATGCTGCTCTTGATGAGGCCAACTCTATCCGTTTTAGCGAAATACTCCAGGAGCTGTCTACCAAAACTCAATTTATCGCCATATCGCATAATCGAGCCACCATGCATCATGCCAAAATAATTTATGGTGTAACTATGGGAGATGACAGTGTATCCAAATTACTTTCCATGAGCTTTGCGCAAGCTGATGAAATAGCCGCTAGATAAAAAATACCCCCTCTGTACTTACGGACATCTCCCCCTTAGTAAGGGGGAGAAAAAGAGGGGGTATTATGTTTGACAAAAAAGTAGGGTAATGATAATTTTTTGACAGTTCATTCACTCTACAAAAATTGAGAGGAGGTGCAAAATGGGATTCGGCAGTAGATTACCAAACTCTAATGACTCTCCGCGTCCAGCGAAGAATCGTTGGGGCGCTCAACCAGGAGAGGCTCTGGATGACACTGCTCTTCTGCTCAACGGACTGGCCGGTCGCTGTGCTAAGTGTCGGCGTGTCACCAAGAAAGGACACCTAGTGCAGTCTGGAGATCAAAAGCTTTGTCCGGATTGTCGCGACTGATCTCTCGGTTCACAGCTCTGCTTTCAAACCTATATGGAATGAAGTGGAGTTGTTTTTTTACTGTCCGTAAATATTTTTAATACATCAGTATATCTTTATCCAGCCCAAGCAAAGTGGACAAACTGGATAAGATGCATAGCCAGTAGAGCTGGCATGACTAGTAAATAAAAATAATAGAAATAAATATTTTTTTTGGCCAGTATACTCAAGACAATAAAGAGGGGGAATAAAACCAAAACATAACGATTCATACTTTGCCAAGTACCAGAAGCTAGTGGTATGGCGACACCCAAAATAGCATACAAGCCGTAGGCTATTTTTTTCCAGTAGATCATGATCAGTCCAGCAGTCAGGGCAGTCAAGGCGCTCAGCGAATCGATCAGCATGATAGTTTTGTCGCCAGCAGTCGGAGCTGACCAGAGCTGGTTCCAGCTAAAATTGCCCACTGGGCGATGGAAAAATTGCTGGCCATGAGCAAAGGCTAGCCAATCACCAAATTGTCTATAATCATAGTAAGACCAGATTGCCATGGTCAGTAGTGGTAGCAAAAAAGCTAGGGCTGATATTTTTATTTTTTTTTCTTGGCGGATATATTCGATGACGGCAATCAAGAGTAGGGCAATACCCCAGATTTTTGTCACAGCGGCCAGCGCCACAAAGATGGCAGTCGGCCACCATTTTTTTTGGCGCAAAAAATAAAAAAATAAAACAGCTAATAGTAAAAATAATCCTTCAGTATAGGCAACAGTCAAAAAAAATGAAGAAGGAAAAATCAATAAAAAGAAAATACTACGCAAGGCTATATCTTCATCCCACTGCATTTTGATTTCACGATAGAGCAGGCTCACAGCGAAGAGAGTGCAGAGCACGCTGACTAGGGCAGCAGCCAAGTGCCAAGGTAATTGGGTGATAGTATGTGCTATTTTGATAGTCAGTGGATAGAGTGGAGCAAAAACAACATTTGATTCTTGGCCAGCTTTGATAAAATATCCTTCTTTGGCAATGCTCAAATACCATGGCCCATCCCAGTAGCCAAAATATTTTAAAATATTATTTTCTTGACTGATAGCCCAGGGCTTGGCAGTGACCGATGGGTAGACTCGCCAATTGTCAGAGACCTCAGTGCGATGCACAAAGAAAAACATCAGACAATTGATCAATACAATCCATAGCAAAGCAATTTTAAAACCCAAATTTAATTTTATCATTTTAGTAGCCATAAATATTTTTTAAAAGATCGGGATTTTTTCTGCTGTCTCTCAGATATTTTATATTCAGATCGCGTACAGCCTCACAAACTTTTTGTTGATCAGCAAGTCCTGCCTCTTTGAGCATGGCAATATAGGTTTCAAAATCTTTGATAAAACAATGACCGCCAGCGCCGCGTCCACCTTGGTGCACTACATCAAGATGAGTTGACCCAATGCGTGGATCATGGGATAGGGCTTCTTTTATCACTTCGTGATCTAGGCTGTGTTTTTGCTCGAGGTCATAAAGAGTATTCATAAAAACTACCTTATAATAAAACCAGCAGTTGTTGGCGTATTTGATGAGCTCAGCTTGTTCGGCTGAAGTGATTAATTCATAGGGAGCTTTGGCTAGAGTAATCATCACACTCTGCGCCTTGTCTTTGAGGTCTTGATTATTGATATCGGTGACGCCGATAATATTTCGATCAGGATGACGAGCATCTTCGGCGGCAGTTTTTTCCGTCAAAAATTCTGGACTATGCATGACAAAAATATCAGGATATAATTTTTGCATTTTTTTCGTCGTGCCGATTTTGATAGTTGATTTGATGACAGCTATCTTGCCAGAGCCTACCAAGGCCAAAACTTCCCGTACCACACTATCATCAAAACCAGTGGGTGTGGTAGGGGTTGGTACAGCAATCAAAACAATATCACAAGTAGCGATGAGATCTTTGTTTTGTGGAAATTGACCGCGATCATAACGCACCACTTCATAACCACGCTCTTCATAATCATCAGCATAGCTTTTGCCGATAAATCCTTGCCCGATAAATCCAATTTTTTGCATTTGATTTGTTGCTAGCTTTTTATGCTTGGTATTATAGCAAAAAGGCTAAAGAACAGTCTAGGAAAGCCGGTAATATCTAATTACCAGGAGTTCTTTTAAACAGCGGAGGAAGTTTTGTTATTATGGGTCTAGGTACTTCTTGACAAAGCACAGCAAATATAGTAATATTTTGGCACCTTTTAATAATTAATTTCTAAAAAAAGGATGTTAGCTATAAGAATGGCTAGAGTCGGTCGCAGAAAACAAGCTATGTTCAGAATAGTTGTTTCTGAGAAAAAGCGTGATATGTATGGCGACCACCTAGAGATTGTCGGTAATTACAACCCCCAAAGCAAAGCAGTCAATTTAAAGGCTGATCGTATCAAATATTGGCTATCCATGGGTGCTGTGGCCTCTGCTTCTTTGCAGAATCTATTGATCAAACAAGGATTGATGACTGGCAAAAAAGCCAAATCAGTCAGTTTGACTAACAAAAGAAGGGCCAAAATGGCGGCCAAGGTAAAAGCCGAGACAGTCGAAGCTCCAGCTGAAGCTCCAGTAGCCGAAGCCAAAACAGAAACAGCCGAAGAAGTTGCTGCCTAAATTTTTGTTTGACCGTTTTTTTAAATTATATTATAATGCTTTAAGTTATTCCTGACTTTTTCAGAATAACGTTAAGAAGTTATCTAAGAAAAAATATGAATGATAAAGAATTTTTGGAGACAATCGTCAAAGCTTTAGTTGAGAAACCAGAAGACGTTGTGGTCGAAAGGACTATCGACGAGCGCGGAGTGTTGTTGACCCTAAAGGTTAACCCAGAAGAAATGGGTAAAATAATTGGTAAGCAAGGACAGACTGCTAGATCACTTAGAACTTTGTTGCGCATCATGGGCAACAAAAATAATTCCTATGTAAACTTAAAAGTTTATGAACCGGAAAAAGAAGGTCGCACTATGTCTGCTCCAATGCCACGCACTGAAAGACACGAAGAAGTCGACGATCTAAAACTATAATTTGTACATAAAAAATAGAAACCAGCTCCTCTCGAGGAGCTGGTTTCGTTTAGTGGCCCATTTGGTATTTTTCATAATTTATAGTATCTTTAATAATATTAAAGTAATTTTATGTCAAAATGTTTAGTGACTGGTGGAGCAGGTTTTATCGGATCAAATCTAGTTGATGCCTTGATCGAAAAGGGGCACTCAGTAGTGGTGATAGACAATCTGTCTTCTGGTAAAAAAGAAAATATAAATCCCCAAGCAGAGTTTCATCTTTTGGATTTACAAAAGATAGAAGATATCAAACCAATTTTTCAAGATATTGATTATGTTTTTCATGTGGCGGCTTTTCCTCGCGTCCAGCCCTCGATCCAAGATCCGATTTTTTCCAATGAGATGAATCTGACTAACACACTCAATGTGCTAGTAGCAGCCAGAGATGCTAAAGTAAAAAAAGTAATCTACAGCGCTTCATCTTCCGCTTACGGTGATCAGGAAACCATGCCGCTTGTTGAGACTATGCCAGCTAGACCTCTCAGCCCTTATGGCTTACAAAAATACGTTGGCGAACTATATTGTCGTCTATTTACTCAAGTGTATGGTCTGCCGACAGTGTCACTTCGCTACTTCAATGTCTATGGCAAACGTCAAGCACTAGAGGGTGCCTACTGCCTGGTCATGGGAATATTTGTTTCCCAGAGACTAAAGAATGAGCCAATGACTATAGTCGGTGATGGAGAAAATCGTCGTGACTATACCAATGTCGCTGATATAGTCCGCGGAAATATACTAGCCATGGAGAGCAACAAAGTAGGTAGCAGCGAAGTGATCAATCTTGGTCGTGGTCAAAGCTTCAGCATCAATGAATTAGCTAAAATGATTGGCGGACCAAGTGTAAATATCGAAGCTCGACTAGAGCCAAAAGAAAGTTTAGCTGATAATAGAAAAGCTAAGGAGCTTTTGGGCTGGGAGCCACAAGTAAATTTACCAGAATGGCTAGAGGGCTATAAAAAAGAAATGGGTTTAAAATAATTTTATGAAAAATAAATAGCGCTAGATCGTCAGATCTAGCGCTTATTTTTTTGAAACGTCAGCCTATCCACGCTACTTATTTTCTCATTGAGTCTAAATAATCAAAAAATTTCATAGCGGTGGCATTCGGCCATTCAACTTCAGTGATAATCATGGTGTCCCAGCTCACAACCTTGGGCATAAACAGGTGGATGCCCCTGGTCTTTTGTTTGGTTGGCACCATGGCGATCTTAAAATGGTGCAAGTTTCTACGTGCCTGATCTAATACCAATACCATTGGCAGGGCCGCGGGGAACGATTCACTATTATGAGATGGTTGTAGCTGTGTCAACATTTCATCGGTTACGTGGAATATTGTGCCCTTTTGGAGCTTGATCATGCGGTGAAAGTTTAACATATTACGACCCCCTTGCTGGTTTTTTGTTGGTGGCGTTTCTTTAAAGATCTGGCACCTTATTTAATAGTATATTTACAGATATGTCAAGTATGTATTATAGAGATATTTGGTGTTTTTCTTAATTTGTAGTATCTTATAAATATAATTTGATTTTAATAATATGCGTTTTGACATCCTAACAATTTTTCCAAATATTTTAGACAGCTATTTTGATTCTTCAATTTTAAAAAGAGCGCGCGATAAAAAATTAATTGAAGTGTGCACTCATGATGTCCGTGAGGCAGCGACTGGTAAAAGAAAAACAGTTGATGACACTCCTTATGGCGGTGGGCCGGGCATGGTGATCAAGATAGAACCGGTGGTAAAAACTCTACAAAAAGTTTATCCCGCAAAGCGGGATCCCGCTATGCGGGATAAAACTTTGAAAAAAATTTATAAAGTTAAGAGTAAAAAAACAAGAGTTATTTTATTGACTCCCCGTGGTAATACTTTGGATCAAAATAAAGTAAAGCAACTGGCCAAATATGATCGCCTCATTTTGATTGCTGGACACTACGAGGCTATTGATGCGCGCATTGATAAATTTATTGATGAAAAAATTTCTTTAGGTAATTTTGTTTTGACTGGCGGTGAGCTAGCCGCTGCTTGTGTAGTCGATAGTGTTTCTCGTCTGGTCAAAGGAGTGGTGGGTAAAGAGGAGTCAGTGGCTGACGAATCTTTTTCGGTTTATGATAAAAAAGAAAAAAAATTTAATGTAGAATATCCGCAATACACTAGGCCAGATAAGTTTATGAATTTGACCGTGCCAAAAGTTTTACTCTCGGGTAATCATAAATTGATCAAAGAGTGGCGAGCTAAACAATCGAAAGTCCGATAGTATAAATTTAATTTAAAAAAATGACCCTTTATTTAGGGGTTGTTTTTTTATTTATATTATTGACAAAAAATAGTTTTTGTGCTAAAATATTTTGTTTTGTGCCCGATCTTTGACAGTGTAGTTTCATAACCCGATTCCTAGAGAGGAGTGAGGATTTTTGCCAAAGCCTTACATGGTGTGGGGCTTTGTTTTCTGAAGGATCAAACCGGAGGAGTGCAAGATGAAGAGAGTGTTGGTTTTCCTGCTGCTCCTGCTGGCTGGCCAGGCTTTGGCCAAGCCCGTGGAGTGCGACAAGCACTCGCTGCGCATCAACTTGATGCCCGGCGAGGTGGGTCAGACCTTGACCCAGGACAAGTTCCGCGATCTGCACCCTGGTTTCATGGCGATGGTCGATTCGGCCAATGCCAACCAGTGTCGCCTCGTGGTCGAGGTCAGTAATGACCCGACCAAGTGGAAGCTCTTGCGTCTGATGGCGCAGGATTCGCGCTACCAGGGCGTCAACTTCGAGACCATGAACTTGGTCTTCGATGGGGCTCTCAATGTGGCGCGCCGGCAGGCTACCGACCAGTTCTTGAGCTGGATCGGCGTGTCGCAGGATGCGATCGTTGACTACCGTCCCATGCGGGACGGTAAGAAGTGCTTCGTCGAGATCTACTCGGCGCCGTTGTTGCCTTATCAGCAGCCGCGAGTGATCGAGCGGATCGTCGAGAAGCCGGCGCCGAGCAACAACTCTTCGGCAAGTTTCCAGCTGCCGAAGCTGCCGAAGTTCGGCTTGGCAGTTCATCTCGGTGCGACATCGACCATTGATGGCAATTTCGCGCCGATGGCGGCCTTGACCCTGCGCATCGACGGTAGCCTGGTTCAAGCCTACGGCTTGCACTCGTTGATTTTTTCCAGGGAAGAGGATTTCCTGGCAAAGGGTCGTGATGTGTACGACCAAGGCGCCGGCCTCTTGGCTGGCAAGCAACTCAGCCAGAAAATTTGGCTGATCGCTGGCTACCAGCGCCAGGAAATCGTGCTGGACGATCACAGTGATCAGTCCGGCAAAAATATTTCCTGGTTCCAGGGAGGCGAGGGCGGCCTGATGCTTCGTGGTGATGATTACCTCATCACCTTGACCGGTCTTTACGGTCATCGCAAGGAATGGTCTCCGACCTGGGACCAGACACTCGACACTGATGCCGGCGTCCGCTTGGCGGTTGCTGTGCGCTTCAAGGGAGGCAAGTAAATGAAGACGGACCTCAGGATCATCTCAGCGCTGTTTTTCGTCCTCGTTCTCGGCTTGATCACTGGCTGCTCGGACGAAGTCACTCGCCCGCAGAGCGAGTCGATCCCTTACACGGAGCCCTTGTCCGTCGATGTGACGGCGGCGTCCACAATCATCCATGCAAACGAGTATGCTCGTTTGCACGCCGATGTTCGTGGTGGGGTCAGGCCCTACCAGGGCTACTACTGGTACCTCAACGACCAGAACATTGGCATGGGCGAGGAGTTCACGCGGCAGATGCCCGAACAAGGTGTCTACACCTTTGTGGTGGTGGTCTACGATTCACTCGGTACCACGGCCAGTGATTCGCTGACTATCGGAGTAGTCGGGCGGAACATCATCGAGGCTTGCGAGGATTCCGATCTCAAGGTCGGACCGGCTGACCGCGATGATGATGACGAG